>DJXM01000008.1 GCA_002449755.1 Caryophanales bacterium UBA7004 | reverse complement strand
CGCGGTACCACCTTAGTTCTGTATATAAATACAGCACTCATTTAAAAATAATCTTCATAGATTGTAATTCAATATAGAATATCTATTCGTTTTCACCAGCCACGAATTCTCTAAAAATAATATTTTATATCTACTAGGATCTAATCACTAGATTTATTAAGATTGTCTTTCAACTATTCTATAAGGTAAGAATACCTTATCATCAGATACTTCCTTATGAGTCATATACTTAGTTAATAATCTCATAGAAACAGCACCGATATCATAAACTGGTGTATCAACACAAGTTAATTGAGGTCTAGATAATAAAGCATATTTAGTATTTTGAAGTCCTACTACCTTAATATCATCTGGAACCTTATAACCATTCTCAGTAGCTACATTAATAAAGCTTACAGCGATTGAATCTCTAACTGAAATTAAAGCCTCAATCTTGTTATCCTTTAAGAATTCCTTAAATTGAACTGAGTTTTGACTTACATCACCACTAGTTTTAATAAGTAATGGCTCATGTCCTGCCTCAATCATCGCATTCTTATAGCCTTCAGCCTTAAATGCATTGATAGAATATTTATGATATGTAGAAGCGAAATAGATTTCTCTCTTTCCCTCTTCTAATAATTTCTTTGTAATATCATATGTTGCCTTTGTATAATCGATAGCAACTGTAGGTACATCCTTTTCATTATAGATTGTATTACATAATACAAGTGGGATTTGAGCATCCTGGATTAAATCAATAACCATACCCATATCATCTAATTCTAATTCATCATTTAATAAAAGGATACCATCAACCTGCTCAGCAACAATCTTACGCATATTTTCTTTTATATCCTCTTCAGGATCCATAGTAAATAATTTAATTGCGTAATCATATTTTTTAGCAATATCAGTAATACCTCCAAGCAAGGCAGCTGTTGCGGCTCTAGAAACATCTGCCATTACAACACCAACTGTAGTTGACTTTCTAGATGCTAATCCTCTCGCGATTGCATTAGGATGATAGCCTAGTTCCTTAATTACCTTAAGAACCTTTTCTCTTGTTTCGGGGTTTACCTTCTCAGGATTATTCATAACACGGCTTACTGTAGCTAATGATACCTTTGCAGCACCTGCTACATCATAAATTGTTGTATTTGTCATTATATAATTCCCTCCTTCGCTAAATTTCTAAACCATTATACCATAATTATTTTAGCTTTTCAACATAGTTTATGAAAATAAATGAAATCGTTTACCTAGCCTTAATTAAGCCGTTTTTTCAAATCAAACTTCATTCATTTTCATAATTCTATACCAAATTATAATGATTGTTCCATTATTCCATTTCTTCTTGGAATTGAGAATTATATAATGAATTATAGAATCCGTTTTGAGCCATTAATTCATTATGATTACCATGCTCAATAATATTTCCATCCTTCATAACTAAAATTAAATCTGCGTTTTTAATAGTAGATAATCTATGGGCAATAACAAATGATGTTCTACCCTTAGTTAAATTATCCATAGCATTTTGAATTTGAATTTCTGTTCTAGTATCGACATTAGATGTTGCCTCATCTAATATCATTAAAGGTGCATTTTCAACAAACGCTCTAGCGATTGTAACAAGCTGTCTTTGACCTTGAGATAAAGAATTTTCTCCATTTATATGAGTATTTTCCTTCTTCTCTAATGTATTTACATAATGATATAGTGATGCATCCTTTAATGCTTTATCTAAAACCTCTTTAGATACATTTTCCTTTGAATAAACAATATTATCTTTAATAGTACCATCAAAGATCCATGAATCCTGTAATACCATACCAAAAATATCTCTAATTTCTCTTCTTGACATATCCTTAATAGAAATACCATCAATTAAAATATCTCCACCTTGGATTTCATAAAATCTCATTAATAAATTAACAATAGTTGTTTTACCTGCACCAGTAGGTCCTACAATCGCAACCTTCATACCAGGCTCTATTGTAGCACTGAAATTTGGAATGATAACCTTGTTTTCATTATAGCCAAATTTAACATTCTTAAATTCAACCTTACCTTGAATTTCATTACCTTCCTTTAATAATAAATATTCCTTATTATCCTCATTAATTTCTTCTTTCTCATCTAATAATTCAAATACTCTATCAGATGCCGCAGCGGCCATCTGAACAGTATTCATAGATTGAGCAAGCTGAGATAGTGGAGATTGGAATAAATTAACATAAACCAAGAATGCTGAAATCATACCAAATGTTATACCCATATCATATGCCATTAGAAGTCCTCCAACAACACAAACAGCGGCATATGCAAAATATGAAATGAATGTCATAATAGGCATCATCATACCACCAAAGATTTGAGCTTTAATCATTGCTGTATGTAATTTTTCATTAGCCTCAGTAAATTCCTTTTCTCTTCTCTTTTCAGAATTAAATAATTTAATAATAATTGAACCAGTGAAATTTTCTTCTACAATCGCATTAACCTTACCTGTATTCTTTTGTCTTTCCTTAAAATGAGGTATAGCAAGCTTTGTAATAAAGATTGTTTGTAAAATAGCTAAAGGTAATGTAGCAAGTACAGTTAAAGCCATAATCCAATTAGATATAAACATCGCAATTAAAACACCAACTAGCATTACTATAGATTGTAGTAACATAGTAATAGATTGTTGCAAGCTTTGTGTAATTGTATCTACATCATTAGTTACTCTAGATAGAGTATCGCCATATTGATGTGAATCAAAATAAGAAAGTGGCATTCTATTAATCTTATTAGAAATATCCTTTCTTAAATTATAGCCATATTTTTGAGTAACTATAGTCATGATTAATCCTGATAAGAATGCTGTTAAAGCATTTATAGAATACATAACAATCATGATAGTTGCAATCTCCCAAACCTTATCAATATTGATATTTCCAGTTGCAGAGCCTGATTGAATCTCATTAGTTAAATCCTTTAAATATTGAGGAGCTAAAATACTAATAACAACTGATGTTATAACAAAAATCATTGATACCAAAATTGGAATTAAATATGGCTTTAATGATTTAAATAATTTAGAATATGCATCCTTAGATACTTTCTTTTTATCATTATGCATGGGTGGTCTTCTCATCATAGTCCTAATTCCTCCTTTGATAATTGTGATAATGCAATTTCTTGATAAATTGCACAATTCTTAATTAAATCATCATGCTTACCAAATCCTACAATCTTTCCTTCATCTAAAACAACAATTTTATCAGCATCCATGATTGTACCAATTCTTTGAGCAACAATGATCTTAGTTTTATCCTTATCTAAGGAATTTAAATTCTCTCTAACCTTTTTATCAGTCTTATAATCTAATGCACTAAATGAATCATCAAATACATAAATCTCAGGAGATAAATATACGCATCTAGCAATACATAATCTTTGACGTTGTCCACCAGATACATTCTTTCCTCCTTGGCTTATCTTGTATTCATATTTTTCTTCTTTTTCTAATATGAATTCGCTAGCACAGGCAACATCTGATGCGAATTTCATTTTTTCTACATCAACAGTATCACTACCAAATGTTATATTAGATTCAATAGTACCATTAAATAGGAAACCCTTTTGAGGAACAAAACCAATTCTTGATCTTAAATCCTTAATATCTACATTCTTGACATTAACACCATCAACTAAAACCTCACCACTAGTTGCATCATAAAGTCTAGATATCATATTTAAAATAGTTGTCTTACCACTAGATGTAGCACCAATAATAGCTAATGTTTCACCCTTATTTACCTTAAAATTGATATCAGATATAACATCAGAATCACTATCAGGATATCTAAATGAAACATTCTTAAATTCAATAGTTCCCTCATCCTTAAAATCAATAGGATTTTTTGGATTAATAATTGATGGCTTAGTCTCTAAAACCTCATTAACTCTTTGAGCGGCAACTATCGCTCTAGGCCACATAATAAATAGCATTAAAATCATCATAAATGAAATAATAATTTGACTTGATAGCATAACACTAGATACTACCTCTGCATATAATATTTCACCATCATTAATTAAATAAGCACCAATTAGATAAATACCTAAGCTTAATCCATTCATTACAATAGTAATTACAGGACTCATCAGGCTCATTAGCTTACCAGTAAATATTTGAGTCTTAGTAATTATTGTATTAGCTGAATCAAATCTCTTCTCCTCATAGCCTTCAGCATTATATGCTCTAACAATTCTAATACCAGTTAAATTATCTCTAGTAACCTGATTTAAATTATCAGTAAGCTTTTGCATAATCTTATATTTAGGTATAGCAAAAATCATAATTAAGCCTACAGCTAAAATAATCGCAACAATACCAATAATTGTTGCATATGAAAGACTCGCTGCAGAATTAGAGAATTTAATTAAAGCCCAAATTGCAGTAACAGGGGCTTGGAAAACCATTCTCATAGTCATTAAATTAGCCATTTGAATATGCTGCAAATCATTAGTAGTTCTAGTTACTAATGATGCTGTAGAGAATTTATCTATTTCAGATAAAGAGAAATCCTCAATCTTCATATATAATTCATTTCTAACCTTAGTTGTTAAATCAGCTGCTACAAATGATGCAAGTATAGCAATAACACCCTGAACAACCATTGAACCAACTGCATATGAAAGCATGATGCCTCCATATAGCCAAATATCAGAAACTGATGCATTTTGAATTTTATCAATCATTTCTGCAATTTGGCTGCCATTTTCACCTAATCCTAAAGCAAATGCCTTAATTGCATCCCATCCACCTACATCATAAACATCCTTTAATGAGCTAAATGAATCCTTAAACATCTCCTCCGGATGATTTTTATAATTAATATATGTTATTGATTGAATAATATCTGTAACACAATCAACTAGCTGCATTGTAAAGAATACACTTAACACAGTTAATCCTAATATTAATATTACAAATATAACATCCTTAACACTTAATCTTTTATATAGCTTAAGCATCCTCTTCTACCTTCTTTCTACAAATTCTTTTAACCATTACCTCAGTAACCCTAAAGAATGCTTCAATATCAGAATCAGGAATTCCATCTAAAACATAATTCATGTCATTAGCTCTATCCTTCCAAAATTCCTCTAAATGCTTTTTACCATCATCAGTAATACAAACAAAGGTAACTCTCTTATCATTATTCTGCTTTTGTCTAACTACATATTTTTTATCCTCTAAATAATTTAAAATTTTAGCGACCCTCGCAGTTGAAATTTTAAATTTTTCAGAAATAGCACCTGCAGTCATACATTCCTTAGATAGAATAGATAAAACAGGTATATAGCCATGATAGCCCTCAAATTGCTCAAATTTAGGATTACCACATTTTTCTATTATTTGAGAAACTCTTTTGAAATATTCTTCTCCTGTCATAGTAACCTCCCTCTTAATTAACTAACACTGTTAGATTATTTTACTAACACTATTAGATATTTTATCTAAAAAAATAAAATAGTCAAGAAAAAAAGCATTTTGTTAATGCTTTTACACAATTTCACAAAATGCTAATTTTTATCCTCATTGCCATATATTTTTAAATATACCTCATGGACATTATTAATTAATATTTTTCTTGGATTAATACCATTTTTAACAGATACAATACCATAAGCCTCTAATCTTCCTATAATACCTGCAGCCTCACCAAAAGTCATATTGAATCTAGCCTGAATACCACCAATAGATGTATCACCTGATGCTAGTACATATTGACCTGCCTGATATATCTTATCTAATTTTTCATCATCAGTTGTAAATTTAGCGGTATTACAAATAATATTATAAATATCTCTAGAATTAGTAATGATAAATCTTCTTTTACCATCACTTCCTCTTTCAGATAATATCTTCATTTGCTCTAAGGCTGTAATAGCCTTAGATGCCTTTTGGAATGAAATATCAAATTCATCCTGTAATTTATAAATAGTTGTCAAATCCTTTTCTATCATAGTCTTAGTATAATAGAATAGATCTTTATCAAATGGAGTAGGGAATTTTAAAACCTCTGTAGGCTTTGGGTTTTTATCTAAATTAGCTAAAACCTCATCACTTTCGATTTTTAAACTAACAGGCTTATCTCTAAATAATTCATCATTAACAGAATATCTTAAATTATCTTCATCATCAGTCCACTCACAATCAGCTCCTAGCAAGCCTATGATTCTAATTTCAGATAATTGAAGTGAATCATTATAAACACCTAAAATAATATTTAAATCACATCTAAGCTGGGCTTCAATTTTAGCAGTTATTCTACCAATAGTATCAAGTGGTAAAGTACCCTTAGATATAACTGCAATAATTGCGTCAGTTGGCTTAAAATCAGAAACCTTTAAAATACTTATATCATTATTAATAGTATCTGTATCAAAATCAATAACATGAGTTAAAACCTTATTATCAAAGGTTTTTAAATCATTAATATCAATATTAACAGTACCTGTAGATAATGCTATTTTCTTAATAGCATCTAACATGCCAGTATCAATAAGCTGTTTTTTTAATCGTAACCCTAGTTCCTCAAGCATATATAATTAGCCTCCATAATTAATTTAATTATATATTAATTTTTTTATTATAACAATAAAAAAGGACAGGCTTTATTAAAAGTGCCCGTCCCGTTATATATTAATTTTATCTTATCTTTTCTTTTTTATTCTGGCCTAGTACCTCTCTTCCCTAGATTTTTCCATTTTTTCTCCCTCGGCTAACTCTTGGTTTTGCCATACTTTCTATAAGCTTACCTCTCTTTCTTTTGTTTTGAAAGTTTTATCGTCTTTCTACTTTTAGTATATATTAAAAAAAGCCTTTTGTCTAAATATCTAGACCATTTTTATTTAAATAAATTTAATGAAAAAAGCCATATCTATTAAAATTACTTTTTTAGATATGGCACACATTAACAAGTTAATATTTTTATGCTATAATATAAGGTTAGTTCGTATATTTTGGTAATGATTTAACAAAATTATATACCATAGTTCTTTCCTTTTCATCAACATCATTAGATGAATAGAAATCCATAATATATACCTTTGTTTCATCTCCTCTACCAGCAGCCTTAATTAATTCTTCCTTATCTACCTTTTGTAGCATAGCAATAAGCTTTTGGTTTTTAGCAATATTTTTATAATCATTAGAATGAACATTGAAATATGCCTTACCAATGGCAATTAATTCCTTTTTAGAATAATTGCATTTTAAATTATCACCATGAGTTTCAACTAAGGCTAAGCCATCAAGACCTAAATCCCTTAAGGCAAAATATGATGTACCATATTCATCCTTATATTCAATATGTCTTAAGGCATAAGGTAATTCGAAGAAATTACCTATTTCCTCACTAGTATATTTAGATAAGATTCTATTAATTTCAGAATTAGATAAAGCACCAAAGACTCTCATAATACCTACTAATAAATAAGCATTTTCTTTCTTTTCTTCTATCTCATTCTTCTTATCCTTATATTCAATTAAGGCATCTCCTATAGTAGATACAAGCTCACTTGTAATAGCTAGCTTATTGTTATTTTCTGAAAATAGCATTAAATCCTTTAAGAATCTAAATGATACATCATTAGAATTAACTACCTTTTTACTATTAACCTTTAAGAATAATATTTCTTCTTCAGATAATAAATAATTGATAACATTCATATTACCATAATAGCTAATTAATTCATCAATTAGCTTTTTCTTTGTTAAGCCCTTATATTTTCTATCATTTCTCATTAATGATTTAGTTGTAATATCATAAAAGAATTTTTTATCATATGAAGATTCATATGCTGAAAAGCCTTTTACAGTTTCTTCCTTTTTAGACTTAGCAGCTTTCTTAGGCTTTTCTTCTTTTACTACTTCCTTCTTAGTTTTTTCAGGTTTTACATCCTTAACAATAATTTTAGGTTCTACCTTTTCTTCCTTCTTAGGCTCTATAGCTTCTACCTTTTTTACCTTATTAGAAGTATTTTCTAGCTTATCATATTTAGCTGATGAACCCTTAGATTTAGATATAGGATATTTTTTAGCATTCTTCATTATCTTATCATTTACAATAGTTTTAATATCTAAATCTAAAACCATAGATAATTGAATACAATAATTAATGACATCAGCTAGCTCATCCTTAACATCATCTAAATTATAATTATCATTCCATTGGAAGCATTCTAATAATTCTGCTGCCTCAATAACAATAGACTTAGCTAAATTAGAAGGACTATGAAATTGATCCCAATCTCTAGCTTTATTAAATTTATCTATTTTTAATTTTAATTCCTCTAATGAATCCATACCATCACTCCCAAAAACGTCATAAATTATAGCATATAATATGCTATATTTCAATTAAGAGAGGAAATTATATCAAAGTCAAAAACATCATCAAATGGTATTTTTAGATCATTAATATTGATTATTCTATTATCATAATCAATTTGTGGAACTCCACTAATCAATTTATAATATCCATCAATAAAATATTTAATTTTAACATTCATTCCATTTTCAAATTTAATCATATTTGAAGAAATCTTTTCTACTAAATCCTCACTAATATCATTTCTTCCGATTCTTTCATTTTCATATTCCTTGACCCTTAGGGCCTCCTGAAGGCCCTTTAATGCGTCAAATGGCAAAAATATTCTTGCCCTATCAGAATTACTCATCTTCCCCACTATTATGACCTCCTATCATTTTATTTCTTTCTATTATAGTTGCCTTTTCATCTATATCTAAAGCCTTTAAAACGGAATTCTTTCCATATTTATCCTTTAATGATAATATACTTTTTAATAGCTTCTTTTCCTTTTCAACATCAGCTAAATCAGTAAATATATCATAATGCTCATTTTTAATATCACTTACACCAAATGAATATCCAATAGCCTTTATTTCTTTATTATCCAAAACAATTCTTTCATAAGTCTTAATAACATCATCAATTAAATATTTATATAAATTAGTCGCAATATTATATGAAATAGTCGCATGATTCATTGTAAAATCAACATAATTAACTGCGATATGAATAGATGATGTAACTAAATTTTTCAAATATAAATTGTAGCATCCATTTTGAATCATTTCCTTTAATACAATTAAAGCATCCTTCTTATAATATCCACATGTTAATATTTCATGGCTTGAAATAGATTTTGATTTAGATTTATACCCTTTTATATCAGCCATAGTTACAGGCTCAATACCATAAGCATGATCAATCATTATTTCGGCATTAACACCAAATTCCTTATATAGTATTTCCTCATCTATTTTTCTAATTCCTTCAATATCCTTAATGCCATATTTTAATAATCTATTTTTAATACCAGTACTAATCATCCAAAAATCTGTTATAGGCTCATGATGAGATAATGTTTTAAAAAACTTCTCCTCATTTAGCCATCCTATTCTATCCTTAGCATGCTTAGCTGTAATATCTAATGCTATTTTAGCTAAATACATATTAGTACCAATTCCACATGTTGCAGGAATATGATATTTTTCCCAAATTTCATTCATAAGCATCATCGCAAATGGCTTAGCCTTAATATTATATAGCTTTAAATAATCTGTAACATCTAAGAAGCATTCATCTATTGAATAAACATGAATATCATTTTTATCAATATATTTCAAATATATTGCATAAATATTAGCAGCATATTCAATATATTTTTTCATACGAGGCTTAGCACAAATAAAATCAATGTCCTTAGGTACCATCCATAATCTACATCTATTTTTAACACCAAGCTTTTTCATATTTATGCTAACAGCAAGACAAATTGTCTTTTCAGTTCTATCAGGGTCCGCAACTACTAAATTGGCAGTATATGGATCTATGCCTCTTTCAGCACATTCTACAGAGGCAAAAAATGATTTCATATCTATAACAAAATATACTCTACTCATATCTTAACCTCCATACATTACTATACGATAACAAACTTGTTTGTTCAAGTTGGACAAACAAGTTTAAATCTAGCTTAATTTTAATTTATATGCATTTCGTATTATATTTTTCATACGATGATTATTATCAAAAATATCTTCAGTTAAACCTTCAAGCTCTAATAAATTGCTTATACACCACTCCATATCCTGAGTATGATATGTATAATAAAGCTTATTTAATAATTTATATGGGAATAATTTAAAAACAAATTTAGTAGATTGTTCTCTTGTATAAGATATATATCTATAAAAATATCCCATCCAAAACATTGCACTTTTAGAATATTTTTCTTTCCCATAATTAGATTCACCAAATTGCTCATTAATGCTATTAATAGCCTCTATAGCATCTAAAGATAATTTATTAGGATTGTTCTCATCTATTTTTGTCAAAATTTTCGAATGTAAATATCTCCTTATAAAAATAGATGAGGAACAATTTAATTCAACAGATTTTTCAAATATTTTTCCTTGAAATTCAGCTAACAAAAGCCCATCATGATCAAATTTTCTCATTTAAATACCTCATCAATATATAGACCATCTTTGAATTCTCTTTTAGCTATTTTTAATTTTGTATCAATTTCATAGCCTCTTTTTTCTAATTCATTTTGACAATCTATTCTTTCTTCTTTACAAACATAATATTTTTCAATTGGTCTTAAACATTTTATCGCCCTATCAGTTTTCAAAATATATTGATAGCCAAGCTTAGAAGCTGATAATGAATGAATAGCTACATCAGCATTAATTTCTCCTTCTGCAAACTGAGTCATAATATAAAACATTTTATTATCAGCAATTGGAGCTATTATAATATCAGCATCTTTCAATTTTTCAATTACATTTAATATTTTATCGTAATTCGAATATTCATTTAATGTACCTCTATAATAGCATACTGCAAGCATCCAATCTAAATCACATTCAAATTGATAAACATTTAAATTTTTAAAATCAAACGAAAATGAATAAATACAAGAATTATCAAATTCAGAAACAAATGCTAGTGCTTGAATATAGCTTTCACCTAAATAAAAGCCATTTCCAAAATCACAGTTATTTCTAGAACCAGTAGCCAATATCTCATCTATTCCTCTTTTAGAACCATGAAACAATACTTTTTTATATTGTTCTTTTAACAATTCTTCTTTAACAGAATTTAACCTATATTTCTTTTTATAGATATATGAGTAAATTTTTTCGCATACATTTAAATTACATTTATTAGTATTTTTTATTTCATTTAATGTAGTTCTAGAAACATTTGTTAAACCTGATAATTCATCATCATTTATTTTTTCAGCTTCTTTTATAAACTCTATATCATCTTTTATTCTATAATCTAAATTTATTCTCATAACAGCGTCAAGTAAGACTTCACCTCTTTTAAAACATTATACAACAACAAACTTGTTTGTTCAAGTTGGACAAACAAGTTTACTAAAAGAAAAAAGAATAGGTCAATCCATCCTATTCTCTTTCAAATAATTGATTAATATTTTTATCCTTATTAAATTCATTATCTAATAATTTATAAATTGGCTTATATAAGAATAAAGCACAAAACATATTACATGTCATCATAACAAGCACAAAAGGTATATCAGCTATAATATAGGCTAAAGGTTCAACATCATATACAAAAATATTAATTGGAATAAATAAGCTACTATAGATTACTGCACAAAGTGCATTTATAGCACCATTTAATATTTCATTTTTACCCCTTAAAAGATATCCCAATAATAATGTTATTTCATAGCCTATAATCATAGGACCTATTGTTGTTATACCAAAGGATGACATATATAAATTATCTAATAATACATGAGTTACAACAATTAATGATCCATAACCAATACCTAATGTAGCACCATATATCATTACTAAAAAGAAGGTTAATTGAACAGATGGAATTGGTGTTAATAATTCCTCCTGAACAAATATTATAGTTGTTAATACAACTAAATAACATAATTTTTTTACTGTCATAGAGCTACCTCCTTAAAGGTAACACTAATTCCATCATATACATAAATGCTAGAAACACCAAATGATGAATATTTACCATTAACTAAAATAGAAATATAATTTTCAGAATAAAATTTAGTTTTAACTGAATCAATATCAAATATTACCATTCCGTATGTCGATTTTTCAGCTCTAACCTCATGATATTTAATTAATACATCATATAAAACTGAATTATCTTCTGCTTCTCTTACCTCATCAAATATAACATTACCAAATTTATCTATTAATTGCATATTAACATTTATTAAATTATCATCCTCTTCAATATTATCTAAATTAGAAGGTTCTAAATTAGTTGTCTCTTCTATTTTTTCTTCTCTTTCATAGTTTTTTGCAAAATACTTTGATAAGAAAAAAGATAATATAGTAATTCCTATAAAGGATAATAATATTAATATTTTTAAAATGTTTCTTCTATTCAAAAAGGTTCGTTGCATTCTTTGTATCTCTTTGAATCTTATATGCAACTAAAGCAGCATAAATTTGATTAGAAGATATATCAGTAGATAATTTTTCAGTCTCGAATTGCATTGTAGCTAAATCATAGTAATTATCAAATAGATATTGAATAGCATCTATATCATTAGAATCTTTTAATTCTCTAAAGCTAATATTAGAAGCTGCATAAGGTAGGATATATGCTGATAAAGAAACGTCTTTTGAAGAATTACTATCTAATGCCTCAAATGTTAAGCCACTTAAATCTTCCTTTGTTAATGTATTATAGCAAGCAAGACCAGCTAACTCCCATGAAAGACCATCTGTACCATATGTAGTATCAGCTCTATATGCTGTAGTCTTTATAGCATCATTTACATTTAATCCTAAAGATTTAGAAACACCAGTATGGAATGGGTTAGCATATTCACCCCAAGCACTATATTCAGTTAATGTATCTAAATAGCTTTGATATTTAGATTTTAAATCTGTATAATCACGGTTATTAGCAATTAATCTATCAGCATAATAATATTTAAATAAATTATTACCACTTAATTCTGATTGATTTACTTCATTTAAAGCAGTCACATAATCATTTGAGAATGGATTATTTACTGTTGTGTCATAGGAATAAGCATTAGATCCATATAACTGAGTGGTCTTTAATTTATATAAAGCTAAAGAATCCCAATATGTGATTCCTGTATATGTTGTAACACTAGCTAATTTAGTAGGTAATACATTTACATAATAATTATAAATAGCCTTATCAACTAATACATCATAGCTATCAAATGCACCATATCCTGATTCTATAGTATTCCAACATTCATATTTAAATTCAAATACATCACCAGCATCTATAACTAAATCACCAAAACCAACTTGTGAATATTCACCATTTTCATAAATGGCTACATACCAATTTGGGTCAGCATAATTATTAATACTATCAATTTGAAGTCCATAAGTGCCATTTGTAATAACCGCATCAAAATCCACTGTTAATGCATAATCTAAAGAAACATTTGGTGCGTATATATTAAAAGTACTTGCACCTGTTGGATCTGTATATTTTATAGCATACTTATCGTTATCCTTTAAATAATTACTAATACTATTCATTAAATTATCTTTTTCTTTTGTAATAGCATCAATAGTATTATTTAAATTATCATTTTCATTCTCTAATGTTTCGTTTTTACTAGTTAATTCTTCTATTTGTGCTAATGCAGTATCTTTAGCACTAACAGCTTCATTTTTTTCATTTGTAAGTGTATCGTTAGCCTTTGTTAAATTTTCCTTATCAGTTTTTAAATTCTTATTTTCATTTGATAAAGATTCTTTATCATCGCTTAATGACTTATTATCAGCCTTTAATGCTTCTACTTCCTTTTTTAAATTATCTAATTCCTCACTATTTCCACATGAAGCAAGTGTGAATAATCCTGCTAGTGCTAAAGCACTAATTAATAATACCTTCTTTTTCATTTTAATAATAACTCCTCTAATAAATTTACTAAGCTTAATGCGTCCTTTGTATAATAATCAGCATTAATTGACTTTGCAATATCCTCTGTAACTACAGCTCCACCTACAAAGATATGAGCCTTTGTACCTGCAGCTCTTAGAGCTTTTATAGTATCCTCCATAGATATTACTGTTGTTGTCATTAAGGCAGATAGGCCTATCGCGAATGGATGATATTTTTGATCTGCCTCTACTACCTTTTCAATAGGTACATCCTTACCTAAATCTATAACCAGATAGCCATAGCTTTCAGCTACTACCTTACAGATATTTTTACCTATATCATGGACATCTCCCTTAACTGTTGCCATAATGATAGTTGCCTTTTTAGATTCCTTTTTAGGGAATTTAGATGATATAACAGCAAATGCTTCCTTTGCGGCTTCAGCTGATGCGATTAGCTGAGGAAGGAATAATTTGCCCTTATCATATAAGCTTCCTACATCTGCTAAAGCCTTAATTAATATTTCATTAATTACATACATAGGATCATTTTTAGATAATTCCTCTATAGTTAATCTTTCTATTTCAGGCTTTAAGCCCTTTTTAACTGCATTATATAAATCAAGTACGCCACTATTATCATTAGTAGTTTGATTATTTGCTGTTGTAGTAATAGATATTTCTACATCCTTATATTTATCAATATAATTTTGACTATCCTTATCAATTCCCATTAATACATTATATGATGCTATAGCACCCATCATTTCAGTATCTAATGGATTTAAAATAGGCATATTTAATCCTGCATACATTGCCATAGATAAGAATGTTTTATTTAATAAGCCTCTATTAGGTAGACCAAATGAAACATTAGATACACCTAAGGCTGTTTTAACTCCTAATGATCTAACTAATGTTAAGCCCTTTAATGTTTCTTTTACTAAATCCTGCTCAGCACTAGCTGTTAAAACTAATGTATCAATCATTATTCTATGTTTTGGTATTCCATATTCTTCTGCTCTTTTAATGATTCTTTTTGCTATTTCAAAGCGCTCTTCAGCTGTTTTTGGGACACCATTTTCATCTAATGCTAATCCTAAAACTACAGCACCATATTTTTTAGCTATAGGGAATACTCTATCCATAACAGCATCCTCACCATTAACTGAATTAATTAATGGGATACCATTATAATATCTACATCCTGCTTCTATTGCATCCTTATTAGATGAATCTATTTGTAAAGGTAGGTCACAATATTCTTGAACCTTAAGGATAGAATGAACCATTCTATCAACCTCATCAATTTTAGGTACACCTACATTTAAATCTAATAAATCAGCTCCAGCTTCTTGTTCTTTTACTGCCTCATTAACTAAATAATCATAATTTCCATCAATTAAGGCCTGCTTCAATTTTTTCTTTCCTGTAGGATTTAATCTTTCTCCACATACCTTAAC
>DJXM01000024.1 GCA_002449755.1 Caryophanales bacterium UBA7004 | reverse complement strand
TGCATTCATTCCACTAAATATTAATTCAAACTCATATTCGAAGCATATGTATAATGTAGATGTTAACTTTTTAGAATATAATGAAAATTGGAGAGAGTCAAGACCAAAGGAGTTCGAAAATGCAACATGGGGATGCCCATGGAAGCTTGCAAAAGCAGGATTAAATAAAACTGGAAAAACTATTGTTTGTGGTCATTGGCATACAGCAGATTTTTTTAATAACTTAAAGAAATTAAAAGTTAAGTATGATTTATATGAATCTAATCCTATATTTATATCAAAAAAATATAAAATTATTGGATTAGATGCATGTACAGCTGCAACAAATAAAATAAATGTTTTAGTTTTGAAAGAAAATGAATTGTAATAAAAAATAATTTCATTTTTAG
This sequence comes from Caryophanales bacterium UBA7004, assembly GCA_002449755.1. GTDB lineage: Bacteria > Bacillota_I > Bacilli_A > Acholeplasmatales > Anaeroplasmataceae > Anaeroplasma. The sequence goes on along the minus strand of DJXM01000024.1, from coordinate 14,428 downwards.
TGGAGCACTCTTAAAAACTTTGAATCTCACGTTGTGACTGTATGCTAGAGTGCTCCACCAAAATATATTAAATAAGTATATTTAATAATTATAATCCTATGGGATAGTATTTTCATAGGATTTTTCTTTTGGCTATAAATAGAAAATGATATAATAATTAAAAGAGTTGATTTAGATGGGGATATTTATCGATTTAACTTGAACTAAAATTGGTATGCTAACCATCATGTATAAAACTGATGATTATATCCAGCCATCTGGTCATCATAAAAGAGTTGTATAATATCTGAAAGAGGTTGCAGTTATGGAAGAAAGATTAGATATAAGAAAAAAGTCAAAAGAGAGAATAGAAAGAATTGCTAAAACTGAAAAATTATTATATGAATTGAATAATTTAAAGCCAGGAGAGGATAGACTTCCTATATTGAAGCAATTATTTCCTGATATGGGCCAAAATACTAGAGTTAGGTCACCTCTTATAATAAGCATATCTGATTATTTACATATAGGAAATAATGTTTTAATAAATTCAGGATTTAAGGCAGCTATAGGCTGTGATACATATATAGAGGATGATGTAAGAATCGCATATGGTGTGACTATTATAACTAATAATCATGATTACTATGATAGAGATATATTGATAATGAAGCCAATTAGAATTTGCAAAAACGCATGGATAGGAGCTAATGCTACTATATTACCAGGTGTGACAATTGGTGAAAATGCAGTTGTTGGGGCAGGCTCTGTTGTTACTCATGATGTTTTACCTAATACAGTAGTTGCAGGAAATCCTGCAAGAGTAATAAAGAAATTAGATCCTACCAAATTTAATTTGGGTGAGATTAAAGATACAGAATCATTAAATGTTTATTTTAAAAATGATAATTTTATCATTGGAAAAAATGAAAATAATGATTTGTTTTATAAGGATAATAATAAAAAGGTATTATTAGCAGAAAGCTATGAAATAAACGTGCTTGATTTAATAGATGATTTATTATTTATATTATCTGATAAAATCAAAGTATATGATTTATGTGATTTAAGTAAACCATATACATTCTTTAGTAATTATTACAACAATTATTATAAGGCAGAAAAATATAAGGATGTTTATTTAGTTAATACTGATGATGGAGATTCTATTATCGTATATAAGAAAAATAATAATATTTCTTTTAAAAGAGTATTTGATTATGAATTAAATAAAATAGATGATATCATTAATAATTTATAGTTGTATATAAATATACAAATATTGAAAATATTGCTATTTAAGAGTAAAATATAATAAATATGTATCGATTGGGAGGTATATTATGATTCAATATGAAGTACAAGGAAAAATTGGTGTAGTTACAGGTTCGTCTAAGCAAGAGGTTACTTTAACTATCCCTCAATCATTAGATTCATATCCAATTGCCAAAATTGAATCTAATTCATTTCAAGAGCAATCTAAATTAAAGAAGGTAATTATTCCTGGTTCTGTTAAGGTTATAGGTGGATATTCATTCGCAGCTTGCCCTCAATTAAAGGAAGTAGTATTAGAAGAGGGTGTAGAGGTTATCGAGGACTGGGCATTTATTAACTGTAATATTGAGCATATTGTATTACCTAAATCTATTAAGACTATTGGTCCTAATGCATTCTTAGGTAATATGTGTAAATACGATATTGACGAATTCTTAAAGGCTAGAGACCAAGGTAAGGCAACTAGAGCTAGAACTAATTATAGAGCTGCCGTTTTCCCACTTCAGCTATTAGAATCAAAGGAAGCTATCAATAATGAAATTATTGAATCTAGAAGCCGTTATATTGATTCTCAATTTCAAATGGTTGAAAGTGGTCAAATGACTAATCAGCAATTAGATATCCCAATTCAATTTAATAATGATGAGTGCTTAGTAACATATTTTAGTAAGAATGAGGTTAAGGGTAATATTTCATTTGAAATAGCTCCTGAATGTAAAACTCAATTAGGATTATATAGCGAAAATGATCCTGACTTTTTAGTATTAAAGATTAATATTGTTGCTGATGGCAAAATATTATCAAATATATTTATTAAAACTCCATATGCTGAAGAAGTAAAAATTCAAAATAATGGTACTCAATATGATAAGAGAGATGATACTCATTATTATTTCATTCCTGTTAAGGTTAAAATGCTATGCTATGGAAATGGAAATATAAATAGAGAATTTGCTTTAAATATGTTTAATGAATTTATGGGTAAATATGAAACTGAATTAAAGAATGGATTAATTAAGCAGGAGCAATTTGATGATATTAAGGATACAATCGATATGAAGATATTAGAGATTGTAGATGGATTCCTATCTCAAATTGATGGTGCTCCATTATTTACATATTCAATTAATTTATTAAAGAAGATGCAGCAGGACCAAGAATTTGAGCATCATGATGAAGTAAATGATTATTTATTTAGATTAATTACTGAATATTATAATGATTTATCTGATGAGGCATCTTTAGAAAAGATATGCTTCGAGGATCCTAATAAGTCATTAGAGTTTGCGACTACAATTTCAGGATTGTCATTAGAGGAATTAAATCAAAAATATGATGTTTCTTTAACTGATTTTTCTGGTGTTACAATTTCTAATGAGGAAGCTAGAAGCTATCAAAATGTATTTATGGATTTAGAGACAAATTATAATTTACATGCTGAATTTATATTATATATTTATAAGGAAATGCAAAGATTAAATAATATATATTCAATTCAAGCATTTAGTGCATAGGAGTTCATATGAAAAAAATAGCTATTTTATATGATTTTGATAAAACTTTATCTACAACTGATATGCAAGAATTTGATTTTATTAAAAATCTTGGAATATCAAATAGTGAATTTTGGAATGAAACAGCTAAAATCACTAACGATAATGAATCAGATAAAATTTTAGCTTATATGTATATGATGGTTAAATTATGCAAGGAAAAGAATATTAATTTAACACATGACTATTTAAAGGAATGTGGTAAGTCAGTTGTATTATTACCTGGGGTTTGTGATTGGTTTGTTAGAATTAATCAATTTGCATTTAATTTAGGATATGAAATTGAGCATTATATAATTTCATCAGGAATTGCTGAAATTGTTGAAGGAACAAGCATATATAAATATTTTAAAAAGGTATTTGGATGCTCATTCTTGTATGAAAATGGTATTGCTGTATGGCCAAAAACCTCAGTTAATTATACTCAAAAGACTCAATATTTATTTAGAATAGCTAAGGGAAGCCTTGATATTACTGATGATGATACCGTAAATAAAAAGGTATCTAAATTTGAAATTGATTATAAAAATATGATATATATAGGGGATGGAATTACAGATGTTCCTTGTATGAAGCTTATTAAAGAAAAGGGTGGAAATTCAATAGCTGTTTATAGAAATAAAAAGGATATTGTAAAAACCTTAGTTAATGATGATAGAGTAAATTTTGTTTGTGAGGCTGATTATAGAGAGGGCTCTGTAATAGAAGATGCGGTTAAATCTATAATTGGAAATATCGCAACAAATGATAAATTAAAGGAAAAGGAAGCTAATGCAATTAAATTAATGCTAGGTGAATAAAATGAAGTTAAGCTTTTTTAATGAATCAGGATATAATGTTAGACAATATGAAAAGGTAATAAGAAATGTTTTTAAAACTATTGGTGGTAAGAAAACATTTAATGTTATCTTTGTTGATAAAAAAGAAATACAACGTATTAATAAGGAATATAGAAATATTGATAAGGTGACTGATGTTATATCATTTGCTTTAATTGATGACCCTGAGGTTATTCAAACAAATGAATTAGGTGATATCTTCATTTGTGTTGAAAGAGCAAAGGAGCAGGCCTTAGATTATGGTCATAGTGAGGGAAGAGAATTTGCTTTTTTAGCAGTTCATGGATATCTTCATTTATGTGGATATGACCATCAATCAAAGGAAGAAGAAAATGTAATGTTTGGTATTCAGGAGAATATCCTAAATAAAGCAGGATATGTAAGAAAGAAATAATGGATGTTGCAAGATTAATTGATGAGGCTATTATTGCAAGAACTAATTCATATGCCCCTTATTCTAAATTTAAGGTTGGCTGTGCAATAGCTTTAAAAAATGGTAAGGTTATAAGAGGAACTAATATTGAAAATAAATCATATGGCCTAACTATTTGTGCTGAAAGAGTAGCCTTATTTAAAATGGTTAGTGAAGGATTAACTAAATATGATGTAGAAGCTATTTTAATAATAGGAGATACTAAAGAGCCTATTACACCGTGTGGTGCCTGTAGAGAGGTAATGAATGAATTATTATTACCTGAAACTAAGGTTATTTTAGCTAATATGGAAAGAGATACCCTAGAAATAAAGGTATCTGATTTATTACCACTTTCTTTTAAAATGGAGAATTGATATGGATTTTGGATTTGATACAAATTATAAAAGTGGATTTGTGGCAATTATTGGTAGACCTAATGTTGGAAAGTCTACCTTTTTAAATAAGGTAGTTGGCAAGAAGGTTGCCATTATGTCTGATAAGCCTCAAACTACAAGAAATAAAATATTAGGAATAGTTACAACTGATGAATATCAGATTGCCTTTACAGATACTCCAGGTATCCATAAGGCAAAAACTGAATTAGGAAGAAGAATGGTTGATGCTTCCTATTCAGCAACATCAGGTGTAGATGCTGTTATATTTATGACAACTCCTGTTAAAAGTGTTTTACAGGGAGATCAAATTATCTTAGATAATTTAAAGAAGCTAAGAATACCTGTATTTTTAGTTATTAATAAGGTTGATCAATTAAAGAAATTTAATGACATAGATTTAACAATCGCAATTTATAAGGATTTATATCCATTTGCAGGAATCTTCCCTATCTCAGTTTTAGAGAATAAGAATGTTGATAAGCTATTAGATACAATAAGAAGTGTACTTCCTTTTGGACCTAAATTCTATCCTGATGATATGGTATCTGACCATGATAATAGATTTTTAATATCAGAGCTTATAAGAGAAAAAATATTATTAGGTACTAAAGAGGAAATCCCTCACTCTATCGCAGTAGTAGTAGATGAGATAAAGAAAAATCCTGATAATGATTCATATACAGATATTCTAGCAACTATTTATGTTGAGCGTGATTCTCAAAAGAAAATAATAATTGGTAAAGATGGAGATATGATCAAAAATATTAAAAATAAATCAATTGCTGATATAAAGAAGCTTCTAAATACAAAGGTTCACCTAGATTTATGGGTCAAGGTGAAAAAGGATTGGAAGGATAAGGCCCAATTGCTTGCGTCATTAGGCTATTCAAAGGAAAGCTTTGAATAATGAAATATGAAGGAATAGTATTATCAGAAATTGATTATAAGGAAGCTTCAAAAATAGTAAATTTATATACTGATAAGGGTAAAATTGGAGTTAAAGCATTAGGTTCAAAAAAGATAAAAAACGGCCTTTTAGGCTTTACAACAACAGGAAATACATTGTCATTTGTAACAACAGACTCTAGCCTACCTACCCTATTAGAATATGATATTTTAGATTCTATAGTAAAAAAGGATTTGTCATTAGATGAAATGAAATATTTAGGAATTATTTTATATGTTATAAATATGATTCCTATAGATTCACCCCACTCTAAAATTTATCCTTTTATAAAGCAAATTTTTTCAAATATAGGAATAATTAATATTGATAAGCTATTATCTATATTTTTAATAAAAATGCTTTATCCATTTGGTATTACTCCAAATTTAAAATCATGTATTAAATGTGGTAATACATCTAATTTAATATTTATAGATATTAATTTAGGTGGAGCCTTATGTAGTAATTGTATAAATGAATTTAATAATATTAATATTTGGAATGAGTATTATTATGAGAAGAAGAAGCTAGATTTATATTCTGATACTGATTTTAAATTATTATTAAATCAATTAAGAAATTATTATTTAAATTATTTAAATATAAAAATTAAATTATAATGGTGAGTCATGACAATCACTAGAGCTAGCTTATAATTTAAAGAACAAAAAATATTAATTATTCTAATTGAATAATTTTTATTTTAATGTTATAATCACATTAAGTAATATAAACAATTATATTTTGTGAAAGTAGTGATAAAAATGTTTGATTTATATTCGAATTTAATTAAAAAATATCAACCAGGTGAAGTAATATTATTAAAGGATTTAAAGTTTTCTGATGCTTCAAATGATGTTGTAAGACAGCAAATAAAAAAATTAACTGATAAGGGAATTTTAAATAGATTTGATGAAGGAATATATTACTTTGGTGATGATATATTAATTGATAATGTAATTGAATCTAAATATATTAAAAAGAATGAAGAAATCTATGGCTATTATAGTGGTAGAAATTTAGCTATAGATTTAGGAATATTAAATGAGGAGCCTAAAAGGGAAATTATAACTAACAATTTTAAGGCTATTGTTAGAGAATTGAAATTAGGTAATGAAATAATTACTGTAAGACATTCTGATTTAAAAATCAATTCTAAGAATTGTCATGTTTTAAGATTATTAGATATGCTAAAAAGAGTTAATTTTAATGAATATTTAGATGATAATATTAAATCTAAATTAAAAAAATATATTGTTGATCATTATATTAAAAAAAGTGATATTGATGAATATATCAAATTTTTCCCAAAGAAGACTTATAAAAACATTTATTTATTAGGTATTAATGAAATTCTAATGAAGGAGGAAATGTAGCTTGAGTGAATTAAATATTGTTATTAATAATTATATGGCTATTAACAATAAGAAAAATTTAACTGAAGAGGAAGCTTTAGAATTATTAAAAATGTATAATGATAAAGCATTAGAATATCCATTAGAAGAAGATAATAATTAGTCACCCCTTTTGCCCTAACATACATTGTTAGGGTTGTTTTTTATATTTTTTTAAAATATAATAAAAATAGACTAATTATAAAAAAATGTATTGTAAGGAGGTCTAATATGAAGCTTATATTAAGAATATTTAATTTGTTAATTGTTGCCGCTAGTATAGCCACAATAATATTGGTTTTTACACTTCCGGCGTTTACTTTTAATTCTAATGTTGGAATTGATTTAATTAAATTATCAAAATTTGTTCCTGAAAGTGAATATTCTAAGGACATTAAATTAGATGAATTATTAGGTACTGATACAATTCATGTTGGTATTAAATTTAGATTGACTATAGGTGATTTACATAAGACTATGGGAAATGATAAGGAAACTATTAATGAGCTTATTATTTCTGAAAATGTTCATGATATTTATGAAACAGTAACTGAGCCTGTTAATTTAATTACTGAATATACAATAAGAACTGTTATTAAGAATTTGATTAAATCTGAGGTAAAGGATTATATTGACAATGCCTTAAAGGAAACAGGTAGTGGCTCAACCGCTGAAGATATTATGAATGAGGTTGGATTGAATGATGAATATTTCACTGGCTTTTCTGAGGCATTATATACTGTTGCTAATAGTGGAGCTACAGTAGATCAAGCAACTGATGTATTATATTCTCAAATTGATGATGCTATTGCTTTAGCTGATGGTACTGGTCAAATTGATACTAGTGTATTTACAGAAGACGATAAGGCTAATGTTAAGGATGCATTAGTTGATGCTTTAAATGAGTTAAAATTAATTAATTCTGATAATACAATTGTTAAGGTTAGTGAAATTCCATATGTTTATTTTGCTGATTATTTAAAGAATGAATTAACTTCTAAGGTAAATAATCCTCAGGAATTATTAAAAGGTAGTGCAGAGAATAATCATGATTATACATATAGATTATTAAATCTATTTGTTACAACTAATATGCCTGATACTTTTTATAATATTGTATCTTATGTATCATTAGGCTTATTTGTTGGATTATTCGTATTTGTTGGTATTTGGGGTATATTAATTGTATTTACTTTATTTAGAACATTATCTAAAAAGAAGCCTTGGACATTCTTTGGACCTTTATTTTGGATTGCAGGTATTTTAGAAATTATCTTAGGCTTAGGATTAACTATATTTGGTAAATTCATATTACCAAAGCTTGATATTCCATATGGTGATATTCCTATTAATTCTATTGTGCTAGCACCTAGAACATATGCTTTAGTATTATCTATTATGTTTATTTGCTTAGTTATTTTTATGATCCCTTATACTTGTGTTAAGGTATCTGTTAAGGGCAATATGAAAAAAGGAGATGAATAAAAATGAAGAAGAATAAAATTTTATGTTCAGCTCTTTTAATATTTGGCTTATTTTCATTATCTAGCTGTAGCTTATTTGAGGATAGTGATATTGAGGTTAAAAATACTTATAATCCTTATGTAGAGAAAAAAGATGATTCAAGTGTAATTAAGGCTGGTGGTGTTAGTGCTACTAGTGTTAAGGATTTAGCTAATGTAAATTGTTTTAAAAATATTTCATATGCTAGTGATGGTGCTATTTTAAATACTTACAAGAATGATGGTATTAATTATAATGGCTATACTGTAAATGATAATAAGGATTATAGTGCGAATAAGAGTAGTAATAACTACGATTTATATGTTCCTAATAATGTTGATAAGACTAAAGAAAATAATGTAATATTATTTATCCATGGTGGAGCCTGGGTTAGTGGCTTTAAAACTGATGTAAATCAATATGTTTATGAATTTGCAAGAAGAGGCTATGTAGCAGCAACTATTAAGTATTCCTTATTAAAAAGAACTATGGATGATAAATCATTATCTATATTTAGAGATTTAGATGAAATAGATGCTTGTATTAAATCTATTAAAAAGGTATTAAAGGAGGATTTAGGATTTGATGATTCTAAATTAAATTTAGTCATTGGTGGTGCATCAAGTGGTGCTCATTTATCTATGCTTTATGCCTATAGTAGAGGAGATAATTCAGCACTTCCTATTAAATTTATTATTGACGCAGTAGGTCCTACTGATATTAAGTCATATGCATGGAAGAAATTTAAAAATGCAACTAATGAGGTATTAGAATCTGGTATTACAGCTAGTGCAATTGATGTACAGGATACTAATTCTAATATTATTGAATTAGGGGTTCTAGGTGAGGAATATAATTGGAATAATTTCCAAACTATGAAGATAGCAAATGGAATGTGTGGTCTTCCTTATTCCTTAGAATTAATTAATCAAACAACTGACGAGAATATGGAGGAGATTATAAATCCTAATGAGGCATCAAATTCTATTTTAAGTGAAAATGGTGGAGAGGATTTATTATCTGTAACCTATTGGATGAATAAGAAATCATTAAATTATCCTATTATTTGTGCCTATGCTGGTATGGATTCAATTGTTGGTATTGCTCAATATGCTAATTTAGAGAAGACTTTAATTAATAAATCTATTTCTCATGAATTCATTTATTTTAAAAATAGTGACCATATTGAAATAACTAAGGAAAAGGATCCTACTAATTATGATTTATTAATTAGTAAAATAATTAATTGGTGCGAAAATTAGTAATTATAAATTGACTTTAGTATGAAATTTTAATACAATATTTTTGTGCGATGAAAAAGAGGAGTACATAATGGAATTTTAAAGAGAGGATATGGTTGGTGGAAATATCTAAAGGAAATTATGGAAGGTAGCTTTGGAGCCTACGGAAGAAATTAAGTAGAACCGTACGTTACTCGCGTTAAGAGAAAATTGAGTGCTATATTTTTAAATATAGAACTAAGGTGGTACCGCGATAATTCGTCCTTAGAAATAGAAAACTATTTCTGAGGACTTTTTTTATGAAATTAAAGGGAGAAAGAATTTTAATAAGAGATTATACCTTTAATGATATTGATGACTTTTATGAATATGCCAGTGACCCAAGGGTTGGTCCTAATGCGGGATGGAAGCCTGTGCCATCTATCGAAATTGCAAGGCGAGTCTTATCTGGTCATATAATATCTAAGGAAACATTTGGTATAGTTTTATTAGAGAATAAGAAGCTTATAGGTTCTATATCCATTTATAATGGTGGATTAAGAAAATATAAAAGAGTTAAGCAATTAGGCTTTTCCCTTAATTCTAAATATTGGGGAAATGGCTATATGAGTGAGGCTATTAAGCTAGCTATTGATTATGTATTTAATTATACAGATTGTGATGTCCTTGAGGTAGGTCATCATTCTGATAATTATAGATCTAAGCGAGTCATTGAAAAGGCTGGATTTAATTATGATGGAAGATTATGCAAATATAAGGTCTTATATGATGGAAGACTAGTAGATGCTGATTTTTATAGTATGACAAAAGATGAATATGAAAGGAAGAGATTATTATGAAGGAATTAAAACCTAAATACGATTTTAAAGAGGTTGAAACAGGAAAATATGATTTTTGGCTTAAGGGTGGATTCTTTGAGGCAGGTGATTTATCAAAGGAGCCATTTACTATTGTTATTCCACCACCAAATGTAACTGGTAAATTACATTTAGGACATTCTTGGGATACAACATTACAGGATATTATTATTAGAAGAAAGAGAATGCAAGGCTATGATGCTCTATGGCTTCCTGGTATGGACCATGCTGGTATTGCGACTCAAGCAAAGGTTGATGCTAAATTAAAGGAGCAGGGTGTTTCAAGATACGATTTAGGAAGAGAAAAATTCCTAGAGGAAGCTTGGAAGTGGAAGAAGGAATATGCTAAAATTATTCGTTCTCAGTGGGCAGCACTTGGCTTATCACTAGATTATACAAAGGAAAGATTTACATTAGATGAGGGCTTAAATAAGGCTGTAAATCATGTTTTTATTACTCTATATAATAAGGGATTATTATATCAGGGTGAAAGAATTATTAACTGGGACCCTGAGGCTAGAACTGCATTATCTAATATTGAAGTTGAGCATAAGGATGTAGAAGGTGCCTTCTATCATTTTGTTTATCCTTTTGTTGATGGTAATGGTAAAGATGGTGTAACTATCGCTACAACAAGACCTGAAACTATGTTTGCTGACCAAGCAATCATGGTAAATCCTAATGATGAAAGATATAAGGATATCGTTGGTAAGATGGTATATATTCCAGGTACAAAAATTAAGATTCCTGTTATAACTGATGAATATGTTGATATTAATTTTGGTACAGGCTGTGTTAAGGTAACACCTGCCCATGACCCTAATGACTTTGAGGTTGGTAAGCGTCATAATTTAGCTATGCCACTTTGTATGAATGATGATGGTACTATGAATGAAATGGCTGGTATTTATAAAGGCCAGGATAGATTCTTATGTAGAGAAAATCTAATTAATGATTTAACTAAGCTTGGCTTATTTGTTAAAAAGGAGCCAATCATTCATTCAGTAGGTCATAGTGAAAGAACTGGTGTAGTAGTTGAGCCTAGACTTTCTAAACAATGGTTTGTTAAGATGGATGTTCTTGCAAAGCAGGTATTAGAAAATGATGAATATAGATTCGTACCAGAAAGATTTAAGCAAACATTAGAGCATTGGCTAGACCCAAAAACTATTCAGGACTGGTGTGTTTCTCGTCAATTATGGTGGGGTCATAGAATTCCTGCATGGTATAAGGATGATGAGGTTAAGGTTCAAGTTGAATGTCCAGGTGAAGGATGGAAGCAGGATGAGGATGTATTAGATACATGGTTCTCAAGTGCTTTATGGCCATTTTCAACACTTGGCTGGCCAGAAAATACTGACCTATTAAAGAGATATTATCCAACTAATGTATTAGTTACAGGATATGATATTATTTTCTTCTGGGTATCAAGAATGCTATTCCAGGGAGTAGAATTTACAGGAAAAGCTCCATTTAAGGATATTTTAATTCATGGCTTAATTAGAGATAAGCAAGGAAGAAAAATGTCTAAATCATTAGGAAATGGTGTAGACCCATTTGATGTTATTGCTAAATATGGTACAGATTCATTAAGATATTTCTTAACTACAAATAGCGCTCCAGGCTTAGATTTAAGATATGATGAAGAAAAGGTTGAATCATCATGGAACTATTTAAATAAGATTTGGAATATTTCAAGATATGTAATGATGAATTTAGGTGATGATTTTAAGGTATCAGAAATCAATTATGATACATTAAATTTAGCATCTAAATGGATTTTAGCTAAATTAAATAAGGTAATCGAAAATGTAGATTACAATATGGATAAATATGAATTTGGTGAGGCAGCAAAGACATTATATACATTTGTATGGGATGATTTTGCCTCTTGGTATGTTGAAATCTCTAAGGTTGATATGCAATCAAATGATTTTGAAAATATCAAGAATACAAAAAATGTATTAGTATATGTTTTAACAGCGATTGTTAAAATGCTACACCCATTCATTCCATTTATCACAGAAGAAATTTATCAGGTATTACCTCATACTGAAAAATCAATTACAATTTCAGCATGGCCAAAGGTAAATAAGAAATATGATAATCTATTTGCTTTAACTGCAATTAGTGACGTTTGTGAAATTATTACTGCAGTAAGAAATGAAAGAGCTAAGGCTAATAAGGCTCCAAAAGATCCTATTTCAATAACTATTTACGCTAAGGATAATGAAACATTAGATGTTTTAAATAAGTGTGAAAACTATTTAACAAAATTTACTAATCCAAAGAATTTAGTATTCACAGGCAATGAAATTTCAGCAAAAGGTAATGTAGTAGTTGTCCTTTCAATGGCTAATTTATATATTCCTGAGGATGATTTAGTTGATAAGGAAGAGGTTATTAAGAAATTAAATCAAACTAAGGCAAAGCTTCTTGCTGAATTAGAAAGATCAGAAAAAATGCTTAATAATCCATCATTTGTAAATAAGGCACCTGAGGCTAAGGTTAATGCTGAAAAGGCAAAACAAGCTGAATATAAGGCCCAATACGAGGATGTATTAAAGGCATTAAAGGAATTAGGTCTATAAGAGGTTATTGAATTGTTTAATACAATAGATGAGGTTTATAATTATTTATATAACCAGAAGAAAACAGCACCTAGAGAAAATTTAGATAGAATTACTAGATGTGCTAAACTATTAAATATTAAATCGAATTATAAAAAAATCCATGTCGCAGGTACAAATGGAAAGGGTTCAACATGCCAATATATAAAGGAAATGCTTGCATTAAAGAATTTACATGTTGGTATGTTTGTATCCCCATTTGTAATTTCATTTAATGAAAGAATTCAAATAAATGATAGATATATCTCAGATTCTGAAATAATGCATTATATGAATATCTTATATGATTTTAATCAAAAATATGAGAAGGAATATAATGATCATCTACCATTTTTTGAACTAACATTATTGATGGCATTAATGTGGTTTAGTGATAGAAAAATCGATATCGCAATCATAGAATGTGGTTTAGGTGGGCTTTTAGATTCAACTAATTTTTTAGATTATGATTTAGCTATAATAACAAATATAGGCTTTGATCATATGGCACAGCTTGGAAATACATTAGAAAAAATAGCTTCACATAAGCTAGGTATAGCAAAGCCTAATATGGTATGTCTTACAACAGTAAGTGATAATTTAAAGGATTATTTCATTAATTATGCTAAATCTAATAATGTGGATATGAGATTTATTACTGATATATCAAATATTAGTGTTTCAGATAAAACCTATTTTGAATATAAAAATCATAAATATAAATCTAATTTATTAGGAGAATATCAAGCATATAATGCCTCTTTGGCAATAGAGGCAGTAAGATATTTTGATAATGAATATCCTAATACCTTAATTGAATTTGCCCTAGATAATGTTAAATGGCCAGGTAGAATGGAAGTATTAAATCAAAAACCATTAATATTATTAGATGGCGCCCATAATATCCATGCTATAAATGCTATTTCTGATACATTATCTAAATTAAAAGGAAATAAAAAAATTAAAACAATATTCTCAGCTCTTCAGGATAAGGAATATCCTAGTATGATTAAAAGATTAGAGGATATTACAGATTATTTTTATTTCACTAAAATAATTGATTTAAGACAAATAGAAGATATTCATTTTGAAAAATATACAAATAAGCAATATGAAATAAATAATGATTTTAAATCATGCTTAGAAGAAGCCATTAGTAATTTAAAGGATAATGAAATATTATTAATCACAGGCTCTCTTCATTTTGTTTCACAAATAAGAGAATATTATTATAAAAAACACTAGATAATCCAATTTGGACACTATCTAGTGTTTTTTCGGCCCTAGTCAAAACTAAGGGGGTGTGGGGAAAATTCCGCTAGTCGAAAATGAGTGGGAACCCCTGTACAGAATCGAGTGGTTAATGAACCATAATTAAAAAATTGAGGTGACTTTTGAAGGTCGCCTCTTTTTACATACACT
>DJXM01000019.1 GCA_002449755.1 Caryophanales bacterium UBA7004 | reverse complement strand
ATAAATATACCTGCAGGAATAATCATCTTTAAAGCACTTTTATACATTCCAAATATTATAAATAAGATATATAAACCAGCTAACCAATATAATGTATTAAAATTATTAGCATAAATAAGCCCAAAAATCATTATTATAATTGATGATAATAATGATATTAAAGGATGTATTTTCATTAATTAAATTTACCTGCTTTTCTTAATTCTTTTGCGATTTTAATACCTAATAATGAACCTAGTGCACATACTAATATGATACATCCGCTTATTACAAATACTTGCCAAAGTTCTGGGTGCATCATCGCATTAATTGCACTTTTAGGATTATCATTATGATACATTGTATTTAATATTAAATATAAAAATGGAATGGTAAGTGGTGTATAAATTAATCCAGCAAAAAAGCAAGCTTTATCATTATATTTTCTAAATATAATTAATACTAAAATTTCTGTAATTATTCCACATGATGCAATGCATATAAACATAGGCCAAAACATAAATGCTAATATTCCGCCTAAAAGTAATGACATAAATGTTAAAGAACCGATCTTTTTAACTTTCATTAGGGCAACTACAGGAATAATTGAAAACTGAAATCCAATACAAAGTGGAATAGCACCAAATATAGGTAGTCCTAATGCTAGAGGCATAATGCCTCCAGTAAGTAGCATTAAGGCTGCCATAATAGCTAAAAATACAATATCTGATATTTTAAATTTTTGAAATATTTTATTATTTTCTTCTTTAGATTCGTCTATATCTTCAAATGGATTTATTTCCTTATCTTCCATATTCTATAATCCTTCCGTTTTCTATTTCATATATTCTATCGGCAATAGCCATTGTAGATTTTCTATGAGATACTAAAATAATCGTTTTATCATTTTTTAATTCTTTTAATGATTTCAAAATAATACCTTCATTTATCGCATCAACATTAGATGTTACCTCGTCAAGTAAAATTAATTCAGACCCTCTTAAGATAGATCGAGCTAAGCCAATACGCTGCTTTTCACCTGCTGATAAGTTATTTAAGGTTGGACCTACTTTAGTTTCATATCCATCAGGAAGTGATGTAATAAATTCATGAATTGATGCTTTTTTACATGCCTCTATTACTTGATCCATTGTGGCATCTTCTTTTGCAATTTTTAAATTATATAAAATAGTATCATCAAATAAATATGTCATTTGTGATGCCATAGTAACATTTTCATATAATGAATCAGTATTTATTTCATTAATATCTAAATCATTATATTTAATACCTTTAGATTCATAAAATCTTAATAATAACTTTAATAATGTAGATTTACCAGAACCAGATTCACCAACTATTCCTACTATTTCACCTTTATTAATATTTAAATTAATATCATTTAATATTAATTCATTCTCATATTTGAAATTTAAATTATTAATATCTAATTTTTCATATTTAAAATCATTTTTATTATTTATATCTAATACTTCTGGCTTTTCTTCCATTAAATTTAAAACTCTATCTCCTGATGCGAAGGTTTGAGTTAGATTTGATGGTAAGCTAGATATTGCAATTACAGGTCCAAATGATGATGTGATTGATACAACACCTACAATCATATAACCTATAGTTAATTGATTGTTATTAACTAATAATATTCCTATTATTAAAGATGTAATAATAGATATAGAAACTAATATTTCAGTAATACCATAAGAAATAGATGATTTTCTTTTAATTTGTGTTGTATTATTAAATAATTTTATACTTCTTTTATTTATTTCTTCTTTTCTTCTATTAATTGAATTATTTAATATAATTTCTTTTACACCTTTAATTGAATCTAAGAAATAAGCACTAAAATTAGATAATTCTAATCTATATTTAACACCAGTTGATTTTAATGCTTTAGATGAAATAATTGGTAATATAATTCCAATTATTATATAAGATATTAAAGCTACTAAGCCTAAATAAATACTAGATATTAATGATACAAATACAATAATTGTAATAGATGATATTAAAGCTATAGCAATAGGAGATATAGTATGAGCATAAAATACTTCAAGTGTTTCAATATCAGCGGTTAATAAAGATATAATAGAACCTTTCTTTTTAGATTCTAATTTAGCAGGTGCTAATATTCTTAATTTCGTAAATATTTTATCTCTTATAATAGCAAGAAGCTTAAATGCTATATAGTGATTAGAATATTGTTCGAAATATCTAAGTATTCCTCTTAATATTCCACAGCCTATTGTAAGTGCTATAATCCATCCAAAAGGTAATATTACATTTTCAGCTAAAGCTTTTGCTACACCAAGGGATGCAAATATCATTACACCACTAGCACATAAATTACCAAGTGCGCCATTTAATATCGCAAGAATCATCACAAAGAAAAATGATCCAACTAAAGTGATTAATTTAAGCATAATTAAAAGTCCATTTCTACGCATTTAAATCACCATCCTTAAATCCTTCTTCTAAGGATTTTTGAGTATTAAATATTTTATTATATCCACCATTTAATTTTATTAATTCATTATGGTTACCTACCTCTTTAACATAACCATCTTCTAAATAATAAATATTATCTGATTCAATAACATTTTTAAGTCTATGAGATATTAATATAACTGTTTTATCTTTTGATAATTTTATTATGTTATCCATTATTATTTTTTCTGAATCGATATCTATATTTGATGTTGCTTCATCGAATATATAAATGTCTTTATTAGTAACTAAGCTTATAGCAAGTGAAAGTCTTTGACGCTCTCCACCTGATATATTTGTTGAATCCTCGTTAATGATTTTATCTAAGCCACCATTATCTTTAACAAATTTATCTAAATTAACTAATTTTAATGATTCCCATATTTCATCTTCTTTAACATCTAATTTAGCATTTTTAAAATTATCAAATATTGATTCATTAAATATATATGAATCATATGAAACTACTGATAAATGATTATAATAATCAATTCTAGATAATGATTCTAGAGACTTATTACCTACAGTAATTGAACCTATATTGGCTCTTTCTTCTCCTGTGATTAGCTTAACTATTGTTGATTTACCGCTTCCTGATTCACCAACAATAGAATTTAAGCCTTTGGTAAATTCCATATTGATATTTTTTAATACATCGCGTTTCCCATCATATGTAAATGTTAAATCATTAATTCTAATATCATATGAATTAATCTTTTCTTCATTCCATTTATATTCTTCTATATTTAATAATGATAATATTTTTCTTCCGGCTGATGCCCCATTCATTCCAACATGAAATGCACTACCAAATCTTCTCATTGGTAAGAAGAATTCTACTGCAACTAAAATCATAAATATAATTGCAAATAAAGCTGGTACTACTCCGCCATTATAAATACCATCATTATAATTTGATAAAGCAATAGCTATACCAATACCTGCCCCACCATAAGCGACTAAATCCATAATTGTAGTTGATGCAAGCTGCATAATTAATACTTTCATAGTAATTCTTCTAAATTCTTCTGCAGTTTCATTCATTTTAATTTGTCTTTTAGAATCAGCTCTAAATATTTTTAATTCCTTTAATCCATTAACAGAATCTAAAAATGAATCACCCATTGATATATATTTACCCCAATATTTTGCAAAAACCTTTTTCGCATATTTTGAAACAAATATAATTGATGCAGGAATTAATGGAACAAAACAAATTAGAGCTACTGCTGGTCTAAAATTCATCCATACAGTTAAGCCAAACAATACAAAAGGCGCAAGCATTGCATAAAAGAATTGAGGTAAGTATTCGCAGTAATATAAATCTATTTGTTCTACACCCTCCATTAATACTTGTGTTAAACCTGCAACACCTATATCTTCATTTGTCTTACCATTTAAGGCTATAATTTTTTCATAACCCTTTTCTCTTAAGTCTTTCTTTACATTTCTTCCAAGTAAATCCTTTAATTCAACAGTTATTCTATGAATAAAATATCTAATTATAATGCAACCTATAGCTACACCTATAGGCATAATATATTTTTCAAATTCACTATTTATAGATGCATAGTATATAGATAGTGCAAGCATAGCACTAAAGCCTAGATTAGCTAGTAAGCCTACTATCATTAAAATGACAATAATTATTAGATACTTTTTATTTTTGCCTAATAATTTAAATAAATTCTTATCTATCATTATTTTTCCTTTCTATCCTTTTGTTTTCTCTTTTAACTTTTATTGTTTCAAACATATGATTAAAAGACATAATTGGATGTTTAAATATTAGTCTAGGACCAGAATATCTCATTACTTCTTTTATTTTTTCTCTCATCAAGTTATTTGATTTATAACAATGTATTCTACAATTGGCACAAAAGCCTTTTTCATCTCCAAAAGGACATTTATTTCTTTTCATTTCAACAAATGAATATAAATCATTGCAATCGATACATAAATTATTCCTTTTAGTTTTATGCTTCTTATGGCAATACATTTTAATCATTGTATATACTGTTTTTAATTCTTTTTCTTTTTTCATTTATTTAATCTCATATTATTTTCTAATTCTTTTAATGTCATATGCTTTTCCTTTAAATCATTTAAATGAAGATTGATATGATTGTCTATAATTTCTAGCATTTCATCTGAAATATGATTTTCCATATTATATGCTTCTTTTTCAGCTAATTCTTCAGATGCCCCAAGACCAATAAATGCCATTTTTAAAACCTTATGTCTATTAGCAATTATTGAAGCTATAGATAACCCTTCTTCTGTTAATATTACTCTTTTCTTTTCACCAAAAAATAACAAACCTTTATCTTCTAGTTTTCTTAATAAGCCTAATACAGAAGCTCTAGAATAATTTAACGCTTTGGCAATATCAGCCGATTTAACATAATCCATTTTTAACGATAAATTATAAATAGTTTTCAAATATAATTGTTCCGATTTTGTTGTCTCCATACAATCCTCCTATTGTTAGTTAACAAATTAAAACCAATAAAAAATGGCTTAATAATTAAGTTAAAATTGTTAGGTTTTCCTAACAAAGTTAGTTTTAACTAACTTATACAAAATAATTATATATCTCTTGGTTAGTCAAGTCAAACTTTTTACTTTAAAAAAATAAAAAACGCAATTAATGCGTTTTTAATATATGGTGTATAATTGTATATCGCTGGCCACAAAATATTTTTTTCATCTTAATTCCACATTCCATATATCGTCTTTAACAACATATTGGAATTTACTTAATTTATCAGAATTTCTTTTATATCTTCATAAGATTTTCTATATAACATAATCATGATTCTTCAATATATAATTAATTTCATCACAATTTAATTATAAAACTATTCTTAGGTTGATATCTTATTTGTGGGTCATTGAAACAACCATCTCTACATGCATCGTTATTGGCCTTGTAATATCTGAAAATATAGGTCGTTTTTTAGTTAATATTTGACTTGTTTTATTTAATATAAACGGGGTGTTTTTTCAACAGACCGTCTCAACGTGTGATAAGCATTCGCGGATTATTTATATAAAATAAGTCTAATTAAAATAACCATCCTTAATTAATAATTCTAATACTTTAGCTTCACGCTCTATCATATCTAAATCTTTAGGGACATGTTCTTTATTTCTATTTGTATCTATAGCTACTCTAGGATCAACAAGCTCTAAAGTGAATTTTTCAAAATCTTCATAATCATCTAAATTTTGGTTAATTATCCTATCTTCAACATCACATAGATAATAGAAATTATCTTGAATAAATTTAGAATAACCAGAATCTTTAGCTTTTTGAACTCTATGAACATATCCATATTCTTTTATAGAATCTTTTATTACTACAAGTCCTGCTTCTTCTTTAGTTTCTCTTATTAATGCATCTATATTAGATTCAT
>DJXM01000076.1:23587-33197 GCA_002449755.1 Caryophanales bacterium UBA7004 | reverse complement strand
TGAAAGTTCAATCACTCGAAAGAACATTCACTGATAAGATATTCGCTATATGTGATTATTATTTATCTGGTAAAGTAGAAAGAAATTCAAGACATTTATATGATTTATATAAATTGTCTGAAGTGATTGATATTAATTCACTAGGATTATTAATAAGTGAAGTAAAAGAATATAGAAAAAGTAATCCATCTTGTTTATCGTGTAAAGATGGTGTCTTTATAAAAAACATAATTAAAAAAATAATTGACGAAAAGTATTACGAATATGATTATGTTAATATTACTTCAAAACTAATTGATCGAAATGAATACGCAAAATATTCTTATGATATAGTCATACAGTTATTAGAAAATATGCTAAATAATAATCAATTGGATGAATTTGATAAATCATAATAACCATAAGTTTTATGTATCCGAACCGGTTTAAAGAAAATGACTTAATATTGTAAAGGGTTTTCGAGTATTACCGCGAAATGTTCACCATCTTAATAATTCAAGTCTCAGAATGTTCTGAGGCTTTTATTTTACTTATTACACGTAATATTAAGGGGAAAGATGTAGAATTCTACAAAAACATCGATTTGTAAATATTTTCTATGTCTAACATTATGTGCATTTTTTAACTTCTAACAATGATTTGAAAATGATTATAATTAAATGATATAATAAGATAAAGGAGAATTTTTATATGATTGCTTTTTATATTACATTAACAGTAATATCATTTTTGACTACAATTATATATTTTTATGTATGGCATAATCATTTCAGTATATTAATGACTGTTTTCTATATTCTTACTCCTATAACAAATCTTGGCTTTTTGATAGTTGCACTTTCTACTAATATCGAAATGGCAATTGTTGGTACAATATTAACATATATAGGTGGATGCTATTTAATATTAATAATTATGCTATTGGTATTTTATTTTTGTAAGGTACCTATTAATAAATATGTAAGAATTGGATTAATGATTTTATCAAGCTTATTCTTTTGTTTAACCTTTACTTTACTTTCAAAGGGAGAAATAGGTATTTTTTATAAAAGCTTTGATTTTGAAATAAAAGATGGTGTAGGCTTTTTAACAAATAAGGAATACGGTTTTGTACATACATTATTTTATATAATGGTAATAGTATATTTTATTATTTCATTTGCTGTTATTATTTATTCATATTTTAAAAAGTCTCAGGTTTCTAAAAATACAATTTATTTATTATTTTTAACTGAAGCCTTAGGTGTCATAGCCTTCTTTGGTGGTAGATTGTTTACAGGTATTAATTCAACATTCCAGGCAATATGTATTGCTTATGATATAGCTTCAATAATCTATTTAATTATAATTCATAGAATGTGCCTATATGATGTTGATGAAATGGCTAATGAAACAATGATTAAAAGAGGAGATATAGGAGTTATATCATTTGATAATAAAAAAAGATTTTTAGGGATTAATGAATCAGCTAAAAAGCTTTTCCCTCTTACAAGGAATTTGATTGTAGATAAAAGAGTTGAAGTAGAAGGCTTAAAAAATAATATCTTTTTATGGTTAGATAGTTTTATTTCAAATAATGATAATAATAAATTTTATTATGAGGCAAATGATAAAATCTATTTAGTAAATGTTAGCTATTTATATGACGGTCAAAAGAAAAAGGGCTATAATTTAATAATCAATGATGATACAAAGAATCAGCAATATATAAAATTATTAAATTCTTTTAACACTGAGCTTCAGCTTGAGGTTGAGGATAAAACAAAACGAATTGTTGAAATGAATGATGAATTCATTATGGGTATGGCAACAATGGTTGAAAGTAGAGATAATTCAACTGGTGGTCATATTAAAAGAACTAGTGAAGGTGTAAGAATTTTAATTAATGAAATATTAAAGGATAATACCTTAAATATAACACCAGAATTTGCTAAAAACATAATTAAGGCCGCTCCGATGCATGACCTTGGTAAAATAGCAGTAGATGATAGTATACTTCGTAAGCCAGGTAAGTTTTTACCTGAGGAATTTGAGATGATGAAAAAGCACTCAGAGGAGGGAGCTAGAATCATTAAAGAAATTGTAGATGATAAATTTGATCCATATTTCAAAGAAATCGCAATAAATGTTGCTCATTATCACCATGAAAGATGGGATGGCTCTGGCTATCCTAAGGGACTAAAGGGTTTAGAAATACCACTTGAGGCAAGAATTATGGCTATAGCGGATGTATATGATGCTTTAGTATCAAAAAGAGTATATAAGGAAAAATTTTCTTTTGAAAAAGCTTATCAAATTATAATGGATGGTATGGGAAGTCAATTTGATAAGGATTTAGAAAAATATTTTATTAAGGCTAGACCTAATTTAGAAAAGTATTATGATACTATAGAATAATGCTTATTGTTGTATGATAAATTAATAAAAAGGAAATTTAAAATATGAAATTTAGAAATATTAAATATATTTTGCTTTTACCAATATTTTTATTATTTATTAGCTGTAGAAATAATGACATTAAAGAAATAGAATTTGATAACAATATAGAAGTATATGATGACTATAATTATGGATATAACGGCATTCATTTTGAAAGTAGCTACGATTTATATAATTATAATTATAATGAAGATAATATTTTACAAATTAGTGTTGATCTTAGAATTTATAATGTTTTAGATAGCAAGGCTAAAATTGTAATCTCTGAACCAGAAGCATTTTGTGATGATATGAAATTGGAAGATGCGGTATATAAGGAATATAGTCCTGATTATGGATATATAGAATTATTTGAAGATAAAGAGCTTGTTATTGACGCTATAAAAGGAGCTGAAGTTGGTGTAGCTAAGGTTCACTTTTATTTAGCAATTAAAGATGGTAATTCTGATGGCAATTATAGAGTTGATTTTAAAATTAATAATGTAAAATTAACCATTTATTTATCTCATGATGAAAAATTTAATCAGATAATTAAAACTCCTTTGACTACTTAAAATAGTAGTTAAAGGAGTCTTTCTTTTATTTATTAATTTTTTCTTCAAATTTATTTTTGTAGTTTTCTTTTGGGGTTTCTATAGGATAGATACCAGAAAAGCAACCATCACAAAAATGGCATTTAGAGTTATCTGCTAGCTTATGTGCACCTTCTATCGATAAATAGGCTAAAGAATCAGCACCAATAACCTTAGCTATTTCTTCGTTAGAATTATATTTACAGGCAATTAGGTTTTCTTTTGAATCAATATCAGTTCCAAAATAGCAAGGATGCTTAAAGGCAGGAGAAGATATTCTTAAATGAACCTCCTTAGCACCATTTTCTCTTAATAGCTTTATAATATGAGCACTAGTTGTACCTCTTACTATAGAATCATCTATTAAAATTACTCTTTTGTTTTCTACTGTTTCTTTTATAACATTAAGCTTTATTTTTACTGTTAAATTTCTTTCCTCTTGGGTAGGCTTAATAAAGCTTCTACCCATATATTTATTTTTAACAAAGCCAATTCCATATGGTATTTTTGATTCATTTGAATATCCTATAGCCGCATCTAATCCAGAATCAGGTACACCAATAACTATATCAGCATCTATTGGAGATTCCTTTGCTAGTATTTTACCTGCATTAAGTCTTGCCCTATGAACTGATGAGCCTTCAATAATAGAATCTGGTCTTGCAAAATAGATATATTCAAAAACACAAAGGGAAGAAGAATTACTTTCTATAAAGCTTGATTTAATACCGTCCTTTGATATTGTTAAAATTTCGCCTGGCTTTATATCTCTAATGAATTCTCCATTTACTGAATCTATTGCACATGTTTCAGAGGCTACAATATATCCTCCTGTTTTAGTTTTACCTAAAACTAATGGTCTAAATCCATTTTTATCTCTAAATGCAATTAGCTTTTGAGCTGACATTGCAATACATGAATAAGCTCCCTTAATTTTAGTCATTGATTCTTTTATGGCTTCCTCAATAGAATTTGTATTTAGTCTATCATGAACTATTTGATATGCGATATCCTCTGTATCTGATGTTGCTCTAAAGATAGCACCCTCAAGCTCAAATTTATTTCTTAATTCTTGGGCATTAGTTAAATTTCCATTATGAACTAATGCAAGATTTCCTTTTATATGCTTAATGACTAGAGGCTGAACATTATTAATATTATTTCCACCAGTAGTAGAATACCTAACATGTCCAATTGCCATATTACCATTCCCCAGTTCGTTTAAATTATCTTTATTGAATACCTCACCAACTAATCCTATGCCCTTATGATGTCTTATAACACCATCATCACAAATTGCAATACCACACGATTCCTGGCCTCTATGCTGTAAGGCAAATAAGCCTAGATATGTGATTTCTCCAACATTTTTTGGTGTTGGCTCATATATTCCAAAAACACCACATTCCTCATGAATTGAATCAAACATATATTACCTCTATTTTCCACTATTACCATAATTTTTTAAAACTCTAGCAGAAGGATCATTAACATTACATCCATCCCATTTTTTATTAGGCATCCAAAAATCAATTACCATTTGGCTTTGATTTGGATAATATTTTTCAAATATTTCTCTATATAATAATGATTCCTTTGTGAAAGGCTTTGAATGATTATATTTATTAGATAGATTAATAAATTCATCATTAGTATAATAATTATTTGCATAATCCTTCAAATAATCTACCATTGAATGTCCTACAGCATCTGAAAAGGCAGCCTTATCTCTCATTAAAATATCATTTGGTAAAATATTATCCTTTAGAAAGGCATGTCTTAATAAATATTTACCCATATTATATTTATTCATTTTCATTTCAGGATTAATTGCCATTACATATTTAACGAAATCTAAATCACCAAATGGAACTCTCGCCTCTAATGAATTAACAGAAATACATCTATCAGCTCTTAATACATCATACATATGGATTTCATGAATTCTTTTAATTGCCTCATTTTGGAATTCTAAGGCATTAGGAGCAAAATCAGTATACTTATAGCCGAATAATTCATCTGATATTTCCCCTGTTAAAATAACTCTAATATCAGTTTTTTCATGAATAGCTTTACAAATTAGATACATACCAATTGAAGCTCTAATAGTAGTAATATCATATGTAGCTAATGTTTTAATAACAAAATCTAATGATTTAAATATGTCTTCCTTATTCATTATTATTTCATGATGATTTGAACCAATATAATCGGCAACTCTTTTTGCATATTTTAAATCAATGGCATCAATATCCATACCTATCGCGAAGGTTTCTATTTTTTTATTTAATAATTTAGATGATATAGCACATACTAAGGATGAATCTAATCCACCAGATAGTAAAAAGCCAATTTTAGCATCTGCGTCTAATCTTTTTTCTACACCTTTAATTAATTTATCATGGATATTATTACATACATTTTCTAAATCATCATTTATTATATTATTAACCTTTGTTACATCCATATAGCATATAAATTCACCATTAATATAATAATGTCCTGGTGGAAATGGTAGTATTTTATCTGTTAAATCAATTAGGTTTTTAGGTTCGGATGCAAAAATTATATTATTATTTTTGTCATATCCATAATATAGAGGTCTAATACCAATTGGATCTCTAGCTGCAATTATAGTTTTTAGATTAGCATCATAGATGATTAAAGCAAATTCAGCATCTAGCATTTTAAAGCATTCTAGTCCATATTCTTTGTAAAGTGGAAGAAGTATTTCACAATCTGAATTGCTAATAAATTGATATCCCTTATTTTTTAATTCTTCCTTAATAGGCTTAAATCCATATATTTCACCATTACAAACTAAATAATTGCCATCTAGCTCAAATGGCTGCATTCCTATTTCTGTTAATTCCATAATTGCTAATCTATGAAATCCTAAAATACAATCATCTATTTTAATTATTTTAGACATATCAGGTCCCCTTGATATAGTCTTTTCAAATCCTTTTTCAAATTTATCCTTAGGCATATCGCCTAAATATCCCATTATAGAGCACATAATAATCTCCTTTTATAAAAACATTTAAGTGTGACCTAATAAATAGGGCACACTTAATTAATTTATTCAACATCTAATAAGGCATTAGCACCTGTTTCACCAGTTCTTACCTTAACAACATCTAAGCAGTTATATACGAAAATCTTACCATCTCCAATATGACCTGTATATAATACCTTTCTAGCTGTTTCAATAACCTTTGATGCTGGTACATTAGCTACAACAATGTCTACTTGAATCTTAGGAAGAAGAGTTGGCTCTACCTTGATTCCTCTATAATATTCAGGAGCACCCTTTTGGATACCACATCCCATTACATGAGATACTGTCATACCAGTAATACCAATATTCATAAGCTCATTCTTTAATGTTTCAAACATTCGTTCCTTACAAATGATTTCAATCTTTGTGATTGTTTTGTCACCAGGCTTAATATTATCAACATTAGGCATTGTTTCAACCTCAATTGCTTCACTAGGTGGTACATCACCATTAACCTCTAATACAGCATCACCATAATCAAATGATTGAGGTGCCATTTGGAATCCAGCATAAGCTGTAACTAAACCATGCTCTGTTAAGTCTAGACCTCTTATTTCTTCCTCAGGAGTAGCTCTTAAGAAAGGTGTAACTCCATCACGTCTCTTAATAAGCTTCATAACACCAAAGATTAGGAATGCCCAAGCTGCTGTCCAAGCGCATACAGCTAAAACACCAATTGCTTGAATTCCTAGCTGTGCAAAGCCATGACCATAGAATAATCCAGTAGTTGTTGAGAATAATCCACAAGCAAGTGTACCCCATAATCCATTTAAGAAATGTACTGAGCAAGCACCAACTGGATCATCGATATGACATACCTTATCAAAAAATTCTACACCGAATGT
This sequence comes from Caryophanales bacterium UBA7004, assembly GCA_002449755.1. Lineage (GTDB taxonomy): Bacteria > Bacillota_I > Bacilli_A > Acholeplasmatales > Anaeroplasmataceae > Anaeroplasma. The sequence goes on along the minus strand of DJXM01000076.1, from coordinate 26,280 downwards.
TAAAATGAATCCTGCAACAATACCAATTACAACAGCACCAATTAAATCAACTCTAGCACAGCCAGCAGTTACAGCTACTAAGCCTGCCAAAGAACCATTTAATGTCATAGATACATCTGGCTTACCATTTCTAATCCATGTAAGCATCATTACTGTTACTGTTGCAAGTGAAGCTGCGATAGTAGTAGTCATAAATACTTGACCCATACCCTCATAGCCATCCCAGCTTGTACAAGCTGCTGGGTTAAATCCATACCAGCCAAACCATAAAATGAATACACCAAGAGCACCCATTAAAACGTTATGACCTTGGATAGCATTAATTTTAGTTACCTTACCTTTTTCATCTCTCACATATTTACCAATTCTAGGTCCAACCATCCAAGCACCGATTAAGGCAGTTAAGCCACCAACCATATGAATTGAACATGAACCTGATAAATCAATAAAGCCTTGAGCAGTACCACCATCTAATAAACCCCAGCTTTGTGCTAATTGCTGAAGCCAGCCACTATTGCCTACACCCCAGTTCCAATATGCTTCAACGGGATAAACAACAGCTGAAATAATCATAGAATAAATACAATATGCTTTAAAATTAGTACGTTCAGCCATAGCACCAGATACGATAGTAGCTGTTGTAGCACAGAATACTAAATTAAAAATGAAATCTGTCCAACCAGCCCATGATGCGCCTTCACCAAACATTCCTTTATAAACCTGACCAACGTCACCTAATAATCCTCCTGCGATTGCATTTTCTGCACATAGGATAGGTCCACCAATTAAAATAAATGTGATAGTACCTAAGCAGAAGTCCATTAGGTTTTTCATTGTAATGTTTCCGGTATTTTTAGCTCTAGTAAAACCTGCTTCACACATAGCAAAGCCTGCTTGCATGAAGAAGATTAATGCTATTGCGATTAATTTCCAAATTTGATAATCCCACATAAATAATCCCTCCAATTGTTAAATTAATAATTATTTAACACTATATAATAAATCTCCATATGATGGCACTGGCCAGCTCTTAGAATCTACATCAAGCTCAATTCCATCAATAATATCTCTTGCCTTTTCCATTAAAGGAAGAATGTTTTCTCTATAATACATAGATAATTCTGTACAATCGTTAATATCCTTTGTCTTTTCTAATGCCTTTTCTAAATCTAATTTAGTATTATAGGCATTAGCTAATTCATTAGAAATCTTATTTAATAATTCTAATTCGTAAGATTCATTAACACCAATTGCTTTCTTTAATGAAACAGTTTCTGCTAAACTCTTTGTATATTTAGAAATAGCAGGTAGATAATCCTTATTTAGCATATCTAATGCAGTTAAGGCTTCAATATTTACAATCTTTGAATAATGCTCCTGACCAATTTCATATCTAGCCTTTATTTCATTTAATGTATAGATATCATGGCTTGTAAATAATTTTATATTCTTATCATGTAAATAATATTGTAAGGCCTCAGGTGTAGACTTTAAATTTAATAAGCCACGCTTATTAGCCTCATTTACCCATGAATCATCATATCCATTACCATTAAAGATAATTCTCTTATGATTAATGATTGTTTCCTTAATTAATTCATGAAGCTCAGTATTAAAATCTTTTGCTTTTTCAAGTCTATCTGCAAATACCTTTAATTCCTCAGCAACTGCAGTATTTAGCATAATGTTTGCACAAGAAATAGAATCAGAAGATCCTAAAGCACGGAATTCAAATTTATTTCCTGTAAATGCGAAAGGAGAAGTTCTATTTCTATCAGTTGTATCCTTTGGTAGTGGTGGAAGTACATCAGCACCAATCTTTAGGAATGTTTTACCATTAGCCTTTAAAGGCTTGCCTGATTCAATAGAATCGATTACAGCCTGTAGGTCAGATCCTAAGAAAATGGAAATGATTGCTGGAGGTGCCTCGTTTGCTCCTAAACGGAAATCGTTAGAAGCACTAGCAACTGATATTCTTAATAAATCCTGATATTCATCAACTGCTTTAATAACAGAAACTAAGAATAATAGGAATTGAGCATTTTCAGCAGGTGTATCACCTGGCTCTAATAGATTGATTCCTGTATTAGTAGATAATGACCAGTTATTATGCTTTCCAGATCCATTAACACCCTTAAATGGCTTTTCATGTAATAGGCATACTAAATTATGCTTTTTAGCAATACGCTGCATTGTCTCCATTGTAATTTGATTATGATCAGCTGCGATATTTGTAGTAGCAAATATAGGAGCTAATTCATGCTGAGCAGGAGCTACCTCATTATGTTCAGTTTTAGCTAAGATACCTAATTCCCATAATTCCTGATTTAAATCATTCATAAATTCTTGAACTCTAGTTTTAATAGAACCAAAATAATGATCATCTAATTCCTGTCCCTTAGGTGCCATAGCTCCAAATAGAGTTCTACCTGTATATATTAAATCCTTACGTTTTTCATATACATCCTTATCAATAAGGAAATATTCCTGCTCAGGACCAACTGTTGTTTTAACAGATGTTGCATTTAATCCAAATAGCTTTAAAATTCTTAAAGCTTGCTTATTCAATGCCTGCATTGATTTTAGAAGTGGTGTCTTTTTATCTAGTGCTTCACCACCATAAGAGCAGAATGCAGTAGGAATACATAAGCATTTATCCTTAATAAAAGCATATGATGTAGGATCCCATGCTG
>DJXM01000076.1:0-23519 GCA_002449755.1 Caryophanales bacterium UBA7004 | reverse complement strand
GGATCCCATGCTGTATATCCTCTAGCCTCGCATGTAGCTCTTAAGCCACCAGATGGGAAAGATGATGCATCAGGCTCACCCTTAATTAATTCCTTACCCTTAAATTCCATAATAATTGATCCATCATCCTCAGGTGAAATAAATGAATCATGCTTTTCAGCAGTAGAACCAGTCATTGGTTGAAACCAATGTGTGTAATGTGTTGCACCATTTTCTATTGCCCAGTCCTTCATAGCCTGTGCTACTGAATTAGCTACACTAATGTCTAATTCTTTTCCATCATTAATTGTCTTCTTTAATTTCTTATAAACATCAGAAGATAATTTAGATTTCATTACTTTGTCATTAAAAACTCGACATCCAAAGTAATCAGTTACTTGTTTCATATCTTTAATCCCTCCATAAAAAATAAAAGGGCAAGAAGGTCTTTGAACTAGGCCTCCTTGCCTTTATGCACTCATTATAGAACTAAAGAATTGGCGTGTCAATCCATTTTTGAATAAAATTTGCTAAAAAAGTTATTTTGAACATAAAATTCGGCTATAAAGAGCCACTGATACGAATAAAATTCAAAAAAATTCAAAAAAATAGAATAATCATATTGATAATTCAAAAAAAGAGTGCTAAACTTTTTGTATATTTGATAAAAAAAACGCCGTTTTATCAAATTAAATTTTGAAATCTAACGATATTTTGTTTAATATTCGATTGATTATTTTGAAAGGAGTTGTGAAAAAATGCAATACAAGGAAAGGTTTAATATCATAGTTTTATCTGATTTTAATAATTTTAAAAATAATATGTATTCGATTTTTTCATTGCTTCCGATTAAGGGTGTATTAGTTTCAAATATTGAATCTATATATGAGCTTGATTCTATATTAAATGAAAAGAAAACAGATTTAATAATTTTAAATAAAGCATCCTATACCAAGGATGAATTAGAATATCTATTCAATCTTGATGTAAAAAGAATATCAGTAATCGTAATCATAGATTCATATTTTAAATATAAGCCGTTGTTTATGAATTTTGATAAAGGAATTATTACAATAAGAAGACCATTGAGCATCAATAAATTTTTAGAGGTATTAAAAATAGCTTTATTTGGAAATATCAAAAAGAAAGCAAATAATGATTTAAAATCCATAAGAACTATTGAAATGGCAAAAGCATTCTTAGTTACCTATGAAAATATGTTTGAAGAGGATGCTCATAAATATTTAGAGTCAACCGCAATGAATAATAGAACTACTCTATATGATGAAGCATTAAAAATTGTAATTAAGGAATTATTAGAAAGAGAGGATATAGATTATGAATATAAAAATAAATTCTAATTTTGATCAATTATCTGAAAATTATTTATTTTCTGAAATTAATAAAAGAATAAATAATTATAAGGGAAAAAATAAAGATGCTGATATTATTAAGCTTGGAATTGGAGATGTTACCTTACCTTTAGGTAAGAAGGTAATCGATGCTTTATTAAAGGCATCTAATGAAATGGGTAAGAAGGATACTTTTAGAGGATATCCACCTGAATATGGTTATGATTTTGTAAAAGAAGCTGTTTTAAAATATTATAAAAAATTTAATGTTAATTTAGATTTAGAATCAGTTTTTATATCAGATGGTGCAAAATCTGATTTAGGAAATATCGTTGATATTTTTGGTGATAATCCGATTTATATTCCTAATCCAGTATATCCTGTATACTTAGATTCAAATTTAATGAGTGGAAGAAATATTAATTATATCATTGGAAATGAAAAGAATAATTTCTTACCATTACCAAATGATGAAATTAAGCCAAATAGTATTATCTATTTATGCTCACCAAATAATCCTACAGGTGGTGCATACAATTATAAGGAATTAAAGGAATGGGTAGATTTTGCATTAAATAACGGATCATTAATTATTTATGATTCAGCATATGAGGCATTTATATTTAATAATGATTATCCTCATTCAATTTATGAAATAGAAGGAGCTAAAAAATGTGCAATTGAAATATGCTCATTTTCTAAGCAGGCTGGATTTACAGGCTTAAGATGTGGCTTTACTATTATTCCTTTAGAGCTTGAAAGCCAAAATCATAAAATAAATAAATTATGGAAAAGACGTCAAGCAACAAAATTTAATGGTGTTTCATATCCTGTACAAAGAGCAGCAGAGGCAGCATTAAGCGATGATGGTATTAAGGAATGTATAGAAAATATTAATTATTATAGAGAAAATGCTAGGATGCTTAGTGAATTATTTGATGAAAAAAATATCTTTTATACAGGAGGATTAAACTCTCCTTATATTTGGTTTAAATGTCCAAATAAAATGACATCATGGGAGTTTTTTGATTATTTATTAGAAAATGCAAATGTTGTTGGAACTCCAGGCGCTGGTTTTGGAACATTTGGTGAGGGATACTTTAGAATTACATCATTTAATACTCATGAGAAAACTAAAGAAGCAATTGAAAGATTAAGGAAAGTGTTATAGTTGGTGGCTATTATGAGTGAGAAAAGTACTAAATTTATATTTGTTACTGGTGGAGTTGTTTCTAGCCTTGGAAAAGGTATAGCAGCATCATCAATAGGTAGAATTTTAAAAAATAGAGGTCTAAAGGTTTTTATGCAAAAATTTGATCCATATATTAATATGGACCCAGGTACAATGTCTCCATATCAGCATGGTGAGGTATTTGTTACTGATGATGGAGCTGAAACAGATTTAGATTTAGGTCATTATGAAAGATTTATTGATGAAAGCCTATCTAAAAATTCTAATATAACTACAGGTAAGATTTATTCAAGTGTAATTTCAAAGGAAAGAAAGGGAGAATATGCAGGTGGTACTGTACAGGTAATTCCTCATATTACAAATGAAATAAAGGATAAATTAAAAAAAGCGGCATTAGAATCTAATGCTGATATTGTAATTACTGAAATAGGTGGAACTGTTGGTGATATTGAATCCTTACCATTTTTAGAGGCAATAAGACAGGCAAGAAGAGATTTTGGATATGAAAATACATTATATGTTCATAACACATTAGTTCCATATTTGAGGGCGGCAGATGAGGTTAAAACTAAGCCAACTCAGCATTCAGTAATGGAATTAAGAAAGATAGGTATTCAGCCAGATATTATTATTTTAAGAACTGAGGTGCCACTTTCTGATTCTCATAAGGAAAAAATCGCATTATTTTGCGATTTAGATAAGGAAAATGTTATTGAAGCATTAGATCAAAAAATTATTTATAATGTCGCAAAAAGCCTACACGAGCAAAAAATTGATGATATTGTTTTAAACCATTTCAAAATTGATGCTAAAGAGGCTGATATGAGTGAATGGTACCATTTAATCGAAAGAATTGAAAATTTAAATGGTGAGGTAAGAATTGGTTTAGTAGGAAAATATATAAGCCTACATGATGCCTATTTATCAGTCGCAGAGGCATTAAAGGCAGCTGGATATTATTTTTATAAGAAAATTAAAATTGATTATATTGATTCAAGCCTAATTACTGAATCAAATGTAAAAGAAAAGCTAGCAAATTTAGATGGAATTATCGTTCCTGGTGGATTTGGTGATAGAGGAATTGAAGGAATGCTTGAGGCTATAAAATATGCAAGAATTAATAATATTCCTTTATTTGGAATTTGCTTAGGTATGCAGCTAATTTGCATTGAATATGCAAGAAATGTAATTGGTTATAAGGATGCAAATTCAGGTGAATTTGATAAGACAACAATGCATAATGTTATAGATTATTTAGAAAATCAATATGATGGAATCAATATCGGAGGAACATTAAGATTAGGCTTATATGATTGCCATATTTTAAATAAGGATACTAAAACATATAAGGCATATAACAAAGAGGATATAAAGGAAAGACATAGACATAGATATGAATTCAATAATGAATTCCTAGAAATATTTAATAGGGATTTAATTATTACAGGTAAAAATTTAAAGGGAAATTTAGTGGAAATTGTAGAATTAAAAAATCATCATTGGTATATAGGATGTCAGTTCCATCCAGAATTTTTATCTAGACCTCAAAGACCTCATCCATTATTTAGAGATTTCATTGAGGCAGCAATTAATTATAAGAAGTAAGGTGATTTAGATGCAAGAATATCCAAATAATGAAGGATTATATAGTCCAAGCTATGAGCATGATGCTTGTGGTATTGGAGCTATTGCCCAAATAAAAGGTATAAGAACTCATAAAACTATTAAGGATGCATTAGATATTTTAATTCATTTGGAGCATAGAGGTGGTACTGGTGCTGAGGATAATTCAGGTGATGGAGCTGGTATTTTATTTCAAATACCTCATAAATTCTTTAAAAATGAAATATTAGGATTTGAATTACCAGACGAATATGATTATGCTGTAGGACAATTATTTTTATCAGAAAATGAGAGTCTTAGAAAAAATGAAATTGAATTAATTAATGAAGGCTTAAAAGAGGTTAATTTAGAAATATTAGGATATAGAAAGGTTCCTGTTGATACAAAGGATATAGGTAAAACTGCATTAGATGCTATGCCATATATTGCTCAGGTTTTTGTAAAAAGACCTGAAGGTATAGAAAGAGGATTAGCCTTTGAAAGAAAGCTTTATTTAGCTAGAAGAATAATTGAAAAGAAGGCTATTTTAAATAATTCTAGATTATATTTTTGTTCTTTTTCATCAAGAACTATTGTTTATAAGGGAATGCTTGTATCAACACAGGTTAGAAATTTCTTTTTAGATTTATTAGATACAAAGGTAGAATCTGCAATTGCTTTGGTTCACTCTAGATTTTCAACAAATACATTTCCTTCATGGGATAGAGCTCATCCTAATAGATTCTTATGCCATAATGGTGAAATTAATACAATTCGTGGAAATGTTAATATGGTTAGAGCAAGAGAGGGCTTATTTAAATCAGAATATTTTGGTGATGATTTAAATAAAATATTACCTATTATTCCAAAGGAATCATCAGATTCAGCAATGTTTGATAATTTCTTAGAATTTATGTATTTAAATGGCAGAAGCCTAGAAGAAACTATTATGATGATGATACCAGAGCCATATGAAAAGGATAATGAAATGGATCCTAGCCTAAAGGCATTTTATGAATTTCATTCAACATTCCAAGAGCCTTGGGATGGACCTGCATCTATTATCTTTTCAGATGGTGTTAAGGTAGGAGCATCATTAGATAGAAATGGCTTAAGACCATCAAGATATTACATTACTAATGATGATTATTTAGTATTGTTTTCAGAAACAGGCTCACTTCCAATTGATGAGGAAAAGATAGTTGAAAAGAGAAGATTAGAACCAGGAAAAATATTATTAGTTGATACAGAAAAGGGAGAAATAATATCAAATGATATTATAAAGAAGGAATATTCAAATAGATATCCTTATGCTAAATGGAATGAAAAAATCATTAAATTAAATAATCTTCCTAAGGAAAAGGAAATTAAAAGAGAATATGATATCGATTTATTAGAGAAAATGGTTGGATATACATATGATGATTTAATGGAATCTATTATCCCATTTGCTACAAATGGTGCTGAAAAGGTTGTATCAATGGGTAATGATATACCTCTTGCTGTATTAATGAATAAGGAATTTAATTTGTTCCAATTCTTTAAGCAAAGATTTGCTCAGGTAACAAATCCACCTATTGATTCAATTAGAGAAGAAATAGTAATGTCTACTACAAATTATTTAGGTAGTGAGGGTAATTTATTAAATCCTACTGAGAATAATGCATTTAGAATTAAAATTGATAATCCATTATTAAAAACTGATGAATTTTATAAGATTAGAAATTCATATAAATATGGAATCAAAACAGAAATAGTATCTATTACATATGATTATAATAATGAATCTATGGAGGATGCATTAAATAGAATTTTTAGAGAATGTGATTTAAAAATAGATTCAGGTGCTTCAATTATCATTTTATCTGATAGAAACCAAAAGGGAATTGCTATTCCGTCATTATTAGTTTCAAGTGCGATTCATCAGCATTTAACTAAAACATCAAGAAGAACTCATGTTTCTTTAGTTTTAGAATCAGCAGAACCAAGAGATGTTCATCATTATGCGGCATTAATAGGATTTGGTATTAATGCAATCTATCCTTATTTAGTATATGAAACAATCGAATTATATACAAAAAGAGGCTATATAAAAAATGATTTAGATAAATCTATTAATAACTATATTAATGGTGTAACACATTCTATTTTAAAGATTATGGCTAAGATGGGTATTTCAACTATTCAATCATATAATGGAGCTCAAATATTTGAAATTATTGGATTAAATGATGATTTAGTTTCTAAATATTTTACTAATACTCCATCTCCAATTGGTGGTATTGGTATTTTAGAAATAGAGAAAAATACAATAAAGGTTTATAACAATGCTTTAAATAGTAAGAGTGGCCTACTAGAATCAGTTGGTTCTCATGGATTTAGAAAAAATGAAATTGAGCATATATATGACCCACTTGCAATTATGCATTTACAATATGCTTGTCAAAATGGAAGCTATGATGAATATAAGGAATTTACTAAATTAATTGATAAAAAGGTTATTAATATCAGAAACACATTTAATTTGAAATATAATAATCCTATTTCAATTAATCTTGTTGAATCAGTTGATTCGATTGTTAAAAGATTCAAAACAGGTGCGATGTCATATGGTTCTATATCTAAGGAAGCTCATGAATGCATGGCTATTGCCATGAATAGATTACATGCAAAATCTAATACTGGTGAGGGTGGAGAAGAGCGTGAAAGATATGAATTATTAGAAAATGGTGATTCTAAATGTAGTGCTATTAAGCAGGTTGCATCAGGAAGATTTGGAGTTACTATTGAATATCTAACTAACGCAATTGAAATCCAAATTAAAATGGCCCAAGGTGCTAAGCCTGGCGAGGGTGGACAATTACCAGGAGCTAAGGTTTTTCCTTGGATTGCTAAGGCTAGACACTCAACTCCAGGTGTATCATTAATATCACCTCCACCTCATCATGATATTTATTCAATTGAGGATTTAGCCCAATTAATATTTGATTTAAAGAATGCTAATAGAAATGCAAGAATCTCAGTTAAGCTAGTTTCTGAATCAGGTGTTGGTACAATAGCAGCAGGTGTTGTAAAGGCTGGTGCTAATACAATTTTGATTTCGGGCTATGATGGAGGTACAGGTGCTGCACCTAGAACATCTATTTATAATGCAGGTATTCCATGGGAGATAGGCTTAGCCGAAACTCATCAAACATTAGTTATGAATGGATTAAGAGATAGAGTTAGAATTGAAACCGATGGTAAGCTTTTAACTGGTAAGGATTTGGCTATTGCAATCCTTTTAGGTGCAGAGGAATTTGGCTTTGCTACAGGTCCATTAATTGCTATGGGATGCATAATGATGAGAGTATGTAATTTAAATACATGCCCTGTTGGTGTTGCAACTCAAGATGAAAAATTAAGAGCTAGATTTAAGGGTAAGCCAGAATATGTAATGAATTTCATGAGATTTATTGCATCTGAATTAAGAGAATATATGGCATTATTAGGCTTTAGAACTATTGATGAAATGGTTGGACATACTGAATTATTAGGATTAAAGGATGAATTTAAGAATAAAATTGATCCAAGAAAAATGCTATTCAATAGAGATGTTGTCAATAAGGAAAGTATATTTAAGGCATATAAGGCTAATGATTTATCAAATACTATAGATTATAGAGTTTTATTACCATTATGTAAGGATTCTATATTAGGTGGATTAAGTAAAAGAATTGATATTGAAATTTCAAATGTTAATCGTTCATTTGGAACAATGCTTTCTAATGAAATAACAAAAATTCATAAGGATAAGGGGCTTAAGGATAATTCAGTTATTATTAATGCCTATGGTAATGCAGGTAATTCATTCGGCTGTCTTTTAACAAAGGGTGTCACTATTAATGTATATGGTGATGCAAATGATTATTTTGGTAAATCATTATGTGGTGGTATTTTATCTGTAATTCCTAATAGCAAAGCAAACTTCAAGCCTGAAAATAATATTATTTGTGGTAATGTTGCATTATATGGTGCCACATCTGGGGAATGCTATTTAGAGGGTATTGCAGGAGAAAGATTTGCAGTAAGAAATTCAGGTGCTACAGTTGTTTCATTAGGCTGTGGTCAGCATGGCTGTGAATATATGACTGGTGGTACTGCTGTAATTTTAGGTAGTATAGGAAGAAATTTCGCTGCTGGTATGAGCGGTGGAGTTGCATATGTTTATGGTAAAAATAATAAAAAATATATAAATGATGAATTAGTATCTATCTTAGATTTAAATAGTAGCGATGAATTAAAATTAAAAGAGATATTAAAAAATCATATAAGCCATACAAATTCTAAATATGTTAAGAATATCCTAAATAATTTTAATAAGGATGATTTTATTAAGGTATTACCAAATGATTATGCTAAAATAAAAGAATTTATTGAAGATTTTAAAAAAAATGGATCAGCTAATCCAGAGCTAGATGCATTTAATAAATTCATGGGGGTGAGATAATGGGAAAACCTACAGGCTTCATGGAATATAAAAGATTAAATAAAAGTGAATATAAAGTTTTAGATAGAATTAAAAATTTTAATGATTTCCATATTCCATTTGATTTAAAAACTCAAAGGGAGCAGGCCTCTCGCTGCATGAATTGTGGAGTTCCATTTTGTCAGTCAGCAATGAAGGTAAATAATAGAAATGTAGGATGTCCATTATCTAACTTAATTCCAGAATGGAATCATTTAATCTATTTAGGCTTATATGAGGAAGCATATAAAAGACTAGAAGCAAAGGCTCCATTTCCTGAATTTACAGGAAATGTTTGTCCTGCCTTATGTGAAGCATGTTGCTCATGCTCTATTAATGATAATGCAGTAGGGATTAGAGCAAATGAACTATTCCTAATTGAGGAAGCATATAAAAATGGATGGATTAAGCCAAATAAAAATATTAAAAGGAATGGCAAAAAGGTTGCTGTTATTGGCTCTGGTCCATCTGGATTATCATGTGCTAAAAAATTAAATGATAATGGCTTTTCAGTTACTGTTTATGAAAAAAGTGATAGATTTGGTGGCCTATTAATGTATGGTATACCAAATATGAAGCTAGAAAAGGAAATCATTGAAAGAAGAATTAATTTATTAATTGAGGAAGGAATAGTATTTATTAAAAATACAAAAATAGGTACTGATTTATCAGTTGATAAACTAAAGGAATCATATGATGATATAGTATTTGCATGTGGTACTCAAGCAGCAAGACCATTAATATGTAATGGAGCTGATGCAGATGGAATATTATATGCTGTTGATTTTTTAAAGGAAACAACAAGAAATCTATTAGATGAGAATGACTTTAAATATAATTTAAAGGATAAAAATGTCATTATTGTTGGTGGTGGAGATACTGCAAATGACTGCTGCGGTACTGCCGCTAGAGAAAATGCAAAATCAGTAACTGAGCTTGAAATTACAAAAGAGCCACCACTAGAAAATACACTTCCATGGCCTAATTATCCAAATAAAAAGAAAACAGATTATGGTGTATTTGAATGTAATACTATTTACGGTAAGGATATTAGAAGATATGAAACAACAATTGATGAGGTTATTAAGGACGATAATAATCATATAATTGGTGTAAATATTAAAAAAGTTAGATTTGAGCAAGGTAAAATAGTTGATATTCCTAATACAAAGGAATATTTAGATTGTGATTATTTAATAATCGCAATGGGCTTTTTAGGAACTAGTGATAGTGATGCTAAAAGCTATAATATGAAAATAAATAGAAATAGAATTATCTTAAATGAATTTAATTATGATGATAATATTTATGTTTGTGGAGATATGAAAAATGGTCAATCATTAGTTGTTGTTGCATTAAAGGATGGAATTGATTGTGCCAATAAAATTATAGAAAAGAATAGGTAATTATTATGGAGAAGAAACCATTTGTAACTAAAGAATTAATAGAAGAAATTGTAAAAAAATATCCTACACCTTTTCATATTTATGATGAAAAGGGAATAAGAGAAAATGCTAGAAGATTAAAAAAGGCTTTCTCATGGAATAAAGGATATAAAGAATATTTTGCAGTTAAAGCAACTCCAAATCCTTATATTTTAAAAATATTAAAGGAGGAGGGCTGTGGTGTTGATTGTTCATCATTAACTGAATTAATGCTTTCTGATATAGTTGGATTTAAAAATGATGAGATAATGTTTTCTTCTAATGTAACTCCAAAGGAGGATTTTGTATTTGCAAGACAATTAAATGCATATATAAATTTTGATGATATTACTCATATAGATTTTTATAAGGAGCTAGCTCCTTTTGCTAAAACTATGTGCCTAAGATATAATCCAGGAGGAGATTTTACATTAAATAATGAAATAATGGATACACCTAAGGATGCTAAATATGGCATGACTAGGGAGCAAATGAAGGATGCTATAATTAAATTAAAATCATATGGCGTAGAAAGCTTTGGTATTCACGCATTTTTAGCATCAAATACTAAGGATAATGGCTATTATCCAAAGCTTGCATCTATATTATTTAATTTAGCTGTTGAGTTAAAAAATGAATGTGATTGTCATATAGAATTTGTTAATTTATCGGGTGGAGTAGGAGTAGATTATAAGCCTAGTGAGCCTAAAAATGATATCGAATTAATAGGCCAAGGTGTAAAAGAAGCATACGAAAGAATATTAATTCCTAATAATATGGGCGATGTTAAAATCTTTACAGAGCTAGGAAGATTTATGCTAGCCCCATATGGTCATTTAGTTTGTAAGGCAATTCATGAAAAGCATATATATAAGGAATATATAGGCCTAGATGCTTGTGCAGCAAACCTAATGAGACCTGCAATGTATGGAGCATATCATCATATTACAGTTTTAGGAAAGGAAAACGAAAAATGTGATCATATCTATGATGTAACAGGTGGTCTATGTGAAAACAATGATAAATTTGCTATAGATAGAAAGTTACCAAAAATTGATATTGGTGATTATATTGTAATTCATGATACAGGAGCACATGGCTTTTCAATGGGCTATAATTATAATGGTAAATTAAGATCAGCTGAATTATTACTAAAGGAGGATGGCTCCGTAATTCAAATAAGAAGAAAAGAAGAACCAGCAGATTATTTTGCTACATTAGATTTAGATAAATTTAGAAAATAATTAATTAAGCTTAAAGAGTTATGATTACCTTTAAGCTTTTTTTCTGTAATATTTTGTAAATATTAAGCGATAAAGTAGTGTTTTTGGATAAGTTTCGTTTAATTAATTTAAAATTATGTTATAATTTTTTTATATAGTTTGAATGTAAAGGATAAGCTTATGCAAAATAATGTTGTTTTTAATATATCGGTTTGTATCATTGGTATATTAATATTTTTAGTTCATATTGTTAATATCATAATAAAAAAGGATAAAAGAAAGGATGAAAATGCGTTATTTGTTTTCATTGCCTTTACTGCAATACATTTTGCAATTTATTTAGCTTATGTTATTATTCATGAGCATTATACAACTAATAATTTTGTAATTTCATTCTATACATTATTTTACATATTCAATAATCTAGAGGTTTATCTTTTATTTATATATATGCTTGAATTTGTATTTTTACCTAAGAATATAAAAAATGACTTGTTTGTTTTAAATATTATATTGTTTTCAATAATGACAGTACTAGATATTACAAATGTCTTTACAGGTATATTTTTCTCTGCAGAAAACGGAATATATATTAGAAGCAAAACAATGATTATTTCTCAAATATATCAATTCATTATGCTAGTAATTGTATTTTTTGTTACTGCAACAAATAAAAGGCTAAATATAAGAGCTAAGATAGCATTTGCTTTATATTGCATATTGCCATTAATAGCAATTATTTTTCAAAATATATTTAAAGGATATGCCATTGCATATGCTTCAATTATTATAGCTGTAGAAATACTATTCTTTTTCATTAATGTTCAAAAGAATATTGATTTAGCAAAGGAAGAGGAAAAAAATAGAGATGCACAAATTAGATTGATGCTATCTCAAATTCAGCCTCATTTCATATATAATTCATTATCTTCAATTTCAACATTAATTGAATTAGACCCACCTAGAGCTCAAAAGGCATTAGATGATTTTACAGAATATTTAAGAATGAATTTATCAACTATTACTGAAACTAGATTAATTCCATTTGAATATGAATTGAAGCATATCAAAACATATATTGAATTAGAAAAAATAAGATTTAATGATAGAATAAATGTCATTTTTGATATTAAAACAACAAACTTTAATGTTTCACCTCTTTCTATTCAGCCTATAGTAGAAAATGCTATAAAGCATGGTATATTAAAGAAAATAGAAGGTGGAACATTAACTATAAAATCATATGAGGATGATTTAGCATATTTTATCGAAATAAATGATGATGGTGTTGGATTTGATATAAATAATATTGATTTTAGTAATAATAAGCATTTTGGATTAAATAATATTAAGTATCGTATTGAAAAGACTAATGGTACATTTGAGATAAATTCAATTCCTGGTAATGGTACTAATGTAAAGGTAAGATTGAATAAGTGAGGTAGCTATGAATATTTTATTAGTAGATGATGAGCAATTACAATTATTAAGATTAGAAAAGGTATGCAAAAAGCTTTTGCCTGATTCAAATTATTTTTGTTATTCTAATCCGAAATTAGCATATGAGGAGAATATTAATAATAAAATTGATTTAGCATTTTTAGATATTGAAATGCCACTATTAAATGGCATTCAATTAGCAAAGAAGCTAAAGAAAATAAATCCATTAATTAATATAGTATTTGTTACTGCATATAATAATTATGCATTAGATGCTTTTAATATTCATGCCTCTGGATATATATTAAAGCCAGTTAATGAAAATAAATTAAAAATGGAATTAGATGGCTTAAGATATGATTTAGAATTGAAGCCTAATAAGGAAAAGCTATTGACTGTAAAATGCTTCGGTAATTTTGAGGTATTTAAGGATGGTGTACCTTTAAAATTTCATAGACAAAAGTCTAAGGAATTATTTGCTTATTTAGTTGATAGAGAGGGTGCATCAGCCAATATGAATGAGCTTAATGCTATATTATGGGATGAGGATAAGAATTCATATTTAAGAAATTTGATATCTGATATAACAGATACTCTAAAGGAGGTAGGAGCAGAGGAGGTATTTATTAAAAGACATAATGAATGCTTCATAGATCCTACTAAAATTGATTGTGATGCATATGAATATAAAAATAATAATCCTGATGCTATAAGAGCATATAGAGGAGAATATATGATTCAATATTCATGGCCTATATTTAAGGATGAATAATAACAGCCCAATTATTTACTTGGTTTAATGTCGAGTTAATAATTGGGCTATTTTTTTTAAAATTTTTCAACAAAATATAGCTTTTTGGTAAAGAAAACGTAATCTTTTTCAAAAATAGTAATAAAATTTATTAAATCTGTTGCACTTTTGTTGCTAAGAGGTTATTATAATGTTAAAGAATTCATTTTTAAAATATTAATATAAGGAGGATTTTTGTATGGAAAAATTCTTAAGAAAAAAAGTGTTTTTCGCTTTTGTAGGAGCATTTTCAACACTAGGAGTAGTGTCGATAATGTTATCAAATGCACCCGAGGTTAATGCAGCTTGGGAAGGCGAAGGTGACGGTAGTAAAGAAAACCCTTATCAAATAGGAACAACAGAAGAGCTATATAAATTCCGTAATATAGTTAATGGTATGGATCAACAAACTCATAATCCATCTGCTTGTGCCATTTTAACAGCGGATATTGATTTGATGGGTTCTAAAGATAATAAATGGATTCCAATTGGAGTAAATTACCAAAGTGACACTGGAGAAGGTTATTCAGGAACATTTGATGGTAATTATCATAAAGTTTACAATCTTTATGTCGATGATTTAGAAGCTAAATCTACCGGTTTTTTTGGTAATTGTTATGGCGGATATAGTAATGACAATAGAGCTAATATTATAAATTTAACAATAGCTTCTGGTGAAGTTCATGGTAAAAATCAAGTTGGAGGTATAGCTGGTTTTTATTGTGGCGATAGATTTGAAAATTGCCATAACTATGCCGATGTATATGCAAGCGGTAAAAAAGTTGGTGGAATTGTTGGTCTTTCGTGGAATGAGATTAGTAGAAACCACAATGAAGGTTCAGTTACATCAACTTCAACTGCAGCTGATTCACAAGTCGGTGGTATAGCTGGATACATTTCAGACACTGTTAGCCATTGCTATAATTTGGGCCAAGTAAAATCATCAGGTGGTCAAGTTGGCGGTATAACTGGTTATTTAAATAGAAGAAGTGTTATAGATAATTTCAATTATGGTACTGTTATAGGCGGAAATTCGGAAACGACCGGTGCTATTTTTGGTAAATACAATTCAGAATATAAACCTTTTATGGAAGATAATGCTGCTAGAGATTCTAAAAATAATTATTATTTGGCAGGAACAGCACCTAGTGGTGCTGAAGGAACAGATTATACTGATAGGGTTGAACCTTTAACACAAGAAGAATTCAAAGATAAAGCCAATTTTAAAAATTGGTATTTTAATAATGTCTGGACAATGGGTAATGATTATCCTGTTTTTAGAGAAGATTTTAATGATAAAGCTGGTATAAGCATCATATGGACTGAAAGTGATCTTCTTGAAAAAGGCGATATGTATGATGGTAGTTATACAAAAGATGGTATAACTTTAAACGTTACTGAGGGATATTTATCTATTGACGAGGATTATGAAACTTTAGTTAAGTCAGTCACTCTTTCTAATTCAAAAGGGGAAAAAGGTTTAGAATTTGTATCTTCTGTTGGTAAGATAGTAGAAATAAAAGTTACTATGGGTTCAGATGGAAGATGCACTTTAGGTGATTGGGCAAGAAAAAATAATGATATCGTTTGGATAGCTACTCCATCTAATAGTGTATATTTTGATAATTATGCAACTAATATAAAACAAATTGAATTTATTGTTGAAAACCCAATTTCAGTTAGTGAAATTGAAGATATTATTAATGATATTGGTACAGTTGAATATACTTTTGAATCAAAGGCTAAAATTGCTTATGCAAGAGAAACATATGATTCAGTCGCTCAAGAAAAGCAAGAACAAGTATCTAATTATAATGTTTTAGTAAATGCAGAAAAAGCATACAATGACTTATTAGTTAAAAATGGTCATGCAATGATTGGAAATACTATTTATGAAACATTAGGAAAAGCATATGAAGCTGCTAAGGCTAATGATACAATTGTTTTACGAAAAGATGTTGATGCAACTGGAGATAATAACGAGGAAATTGAATTAACTAAGAACATTATTTTTGATTTAAATGGTCATACGCTTACTATAGAGAGTAATGGTGGAGATAAAAAAGCGTCATTCTATATTAACCAAAAAAATGTAGTGATTACAATTGATAATTCAAAGCCAGAAACTGGTGGTGTAATTGGTAATATTCCTATAGGAATGGATCCAATTGATGATATTTTTAGTGATAATCCAACTAGTAGTTCATATATTGTATACAAAAATTGTAGAATAAGCTTTGCATCTTCAATGCTTTCATCAAATAAGTTTGCTAGAGCATGGAACAAGATTGCTGAAGGATTTGAAATTGTTGATATAGAAAATGATACATTTAAGTCTGTTGTTAGACCAGTTAAGGTATTAGATTTATCTGAATTGACAGAAGATTATGTTATTCAAGATGGACAAACAATCACTGGTAGAATACTTGATCCAATTAAGTTATCTATTGCAGATGGCGCAACAATAACAATGGATGATGCAATAATTTTTCCAAGAAATGGTGGAACTTACATTAGCAATGGCCTTACATGCTTAGGTGATGCTAAAATTATTGTTGAAGGATTGAATTATATTGAAGTAGATAATAATTATGATGGTATTTTTGTTCCTGAAAATAGTACTTTAACTATTGATGGTACAGGAAAATTAGAAATTCGTGCTAGAGGATATAGCTCTGGAATTCACGTAAGAGGTAATTTAATTATTGATAATTGTCATCTTGTTGCTTATTCAGATGAAGGTACTGGTATTGGTTCAACTCATGATTCATTTGAAAGTATTACAATAAATGGCGGTATAGTAAGAGGCGGCGGTGGTAGATATTGTGCTGGTATTGGTACAGGTGTTAATGGTACTGGTGGAAGCATAACTATTAATGGTGGTTCTGTTTATGCTAGTGTTGCAGGTCAGGATCAGACTGCTGTTTCAATTGGTCATGGAAAAGGCGGTAGTGTTGAAAGCATTACTATAAATCCAGATGTAATTCGTGTTGATTTATTCTCTGATAAAAATGGAAAATGTATAGAAACATCACAAGGTAGCATGGAAAATGTTACTATTGCTGATAACCTAACTCATAACATAAGAGAAAAAGAACAAGGTGATCTGTTTAATAGAGAAGAATATGTTAACCAAAATCAATTAATTATTGGTGGAGTTGTTGTAAGTGAAACAAATAATTCTGGGGAAGGCTGGAGCTATGATAAGGAAACTAACACTTTAACTTTAACCGATTTTAATTTTGAAGGTATAGGAGATTATTGCGAAGTTAAAAATGCACTTTTCCCTGATGTTGATAGCCGTACTAATAGTTCTATTATATTTTATTTAGGTACTGACGTTTTAAATATTAAATTAGAAGGAACTAATAAAATAGTTAATAAATATAATGAACCAAGTAATATTTATGACCAAAATACAGATAATAAACAATTCAGTATAGAATTATATGCTGATATATTTAGTGGTTGTATTGTTTCTAATGGAAGCATTATCATTTCTGGTGATGGAACATTAGATTTATATTCTGGAATTGGAAATGGCTCAGTAGGTATTTCTACGGCTGGCAATTTAACTTTAAATGGTGGTAAAATTACTGCTATTGGTGAAAAAGCATATGGTTATTGTGCAGGTATAGCTACAGATGGTGATTTAATTTTAAATAAGGGCTCTTTAACTGCTACAGGTATTGAAACTATATATAAAGGTGAAGCTACTTATAAATATTGTTGTGGTATACTAGTTCAAGGTGACCATTACATTTATTTAGGAAAAAATTTTAAAGAATTTACAGTAGTAGGATATCAAAGTGCTATAAATTGTGGAATGAATATTAATTGCGATGGCTATGGCTGGACTGATATGAATGGTACAGAAGGAGAAACTGCAATTACTGTTCCTTACTATGGAAATTTCAAATCTTATAAGAAATTACAATTTAATGGCTTCTCAAGTGATATCGTTGTTGATATTATTGGCGACATTGGTACTGTTGAATTAACTCCTGAATGTAAAGCAAGAATTGAAGCAGCAAGAGAAGCATATGAAAAACTAGATGCTGATTCTCAAAAAGATGTTACAAATTATAATGATTTATTAGCTGCTGAAGCCAAATATTATGAATTATTAGATGAAGTATCATTAGTTAGAATTGGTAATGAAAGATATGCTATATTAACGGAAGCATTTGCTGCTTTAAAAGAAAATGAAACAATTGTTCTAGTTAAGGATATTGATACAACTGGAGATAACAATAAGCATATCGAAATTGATAAGAGCATTAAAATAGACTTAAATGGACATAATTTAATTTTAACTGCTACAGATGACACTGATGAAGGATCTTTCTTTATCAAGAAAGAGAATGTAATTGTTACAGTTGATAACTCTAAGCCAAAGACTGGTGGAGTAATCGGTTATGTGACTTTTGATTCCGATTTATATAACTTTAATTATGATCTTATAACATCATATATTGTATATCGTAATTGTAGATCATCATATTCTAAAGATGATTTGTTAAGCGAATTAAGTCAAGCATATAATAGAATTGCTACAGGATTTGAGGTGGTTGATATAGTAGATAATAATTATCATGCTATAGTTCAACCAAAGAAGGAGATTGATTTATCTGAAATAACTGAAGATTATACAATTGTTGATGGACAAACTATTTCAGGTATTCTTAATGAAAATGTAAGAGTATATGTTGAAGCTGGTGTAACAATTACTTTAAAAGATGCAGAAATCACAACTACAAGTGATAATAAATGGGCTGGATTAACATGCTTAGGTGATGCAACAATTATTCTAGAAGGTAATAATACAATCACGGCTAATGCTTGGGGTATGCCTGGTATTTATGTTATGGATCCTTATACATTGACTATTGATGGATTTGGTTCATTATACGTATCAGGTGGTGATTATGGAGCAGGTATTGGTAGTGTTTGTTTAACTATTGACCAAAATGCTAAAGTTGGTGGAAATATAATTATTAATAATGGTTACATTGATGCAAGAGGTGGCACTGGTTCAGCTGGAATTGGTACTTCAAATATGTCAAGAATTGGAGACATAACTATTAATGGCGGTGTAATTTATGCTATAGGTAAAGAAAATGCAGCAGGTATTGGTAGTGGCATGAATTGTACATGTGGTAATATCACAATTAATGGTGGAACTGTCATTGCTACAGGCGGTACTTGTAATTTAGGTGCAGCTGGTATTGGTACAGCAAGTTACGGTAGATGTGGCAATATCACTATTAATGATGGTGTTGTAAAAATTATTTCTACTGCAACAGGAGAAGCTGATTCAATTGGAAAAGGCTCAAAGAATTCAAATTGTGGAGAAATATTAATAGCTGATTCATTGTTGACTAGCGAGACAGTAGATACTGGAAAAGTAAAAACTATTCTAAATGAATCTATATTATTTATTAATGGTGTAGGCGTAACAGATACTAATAATTCTGGTGAAGGCTGGAGTTATGATGCTAAAACAAATACATTAACATTAACAGATTTTGTATTTGAAGACAATGGTACATTATTTGTAGATGAGGAAGGCTATGTAACAAGCGCAGCTATTTACTACATAGGTGAAGATAATCTTAATATCGTATTTAATGGAACTAATATTATTACTAATACATATAACGAAAATGCAAATGTTGCAAGTGTTGGCATCATGTCAAATGGTGGTTTAACATTTAGTGGTGAAGGAACATTAAAAGTTTTAACTGATGGTTATGCTAATAAATCATATAGTATCTATAGTTTGGGTTTAACAACTATTGATAGTGGAACAATTACTGCTTATGCTTGTGAAGCAAGCTACCGTTCAATTGGTATTTGTGCAAATGGTGGTTTAACAATTAATAGTGGAACTGTTGAAGCAAAAGCATATAATCCAGAAGGTAATGCGTATGGTGTATTATGCTATAATGCTACTTTGGTTATTAAAAAGGATATCAAATCAGTATTAATTTTCTCTACTGAAGCAGCATTTGATGGTAAGATTATTACAGAATGTAATGGTAAAGCTTATTATATCGATAACGATCAAGAACAATCAATTGAAAAGTGTGAAACTGCAACAGTGCTAGATAATTACCAATATATGTCATTTGTAGGTATTACTCCAGATGATGTTGTAAAACTAATTGATGATATTGATGATGAAAATATAAAATATAATGAAGCTACTAAAAAGGCAATTGATGATGCAAGAAGTGCATATAATATTCTTTCTGATACTGAAAAAGAATCAGTTAATAATATTAAAGCATTAGAAGATGCAGAAGCAGCATATGATGCATTAAGAAATGCAGCAATTGATGATGTTATTGCAAAGATAAATGCAATTGGTAAAGTGGAATATACAAAGCCATCAATGACATTAATTAAAACTGCAGGAGAGGCATACGCAGCATTATTATCTGATTCTGATAGAGAAAAGGTTACAAATGTAGAAAAATTAAATGATGCGGCAACAACTTATTCAACATTAAGAACTACAGCAATTAATAATGCTACAACAAAGATTTCAGCAATTGGTGAAGTAGCATATACAAAGGATTGCAAGGATAAGATTGATGCAGCAAATGAAGCATATAAAGCATTAGTTGAGGGAGATACAACAGAAAATGCTGATGTATTAACAAAAGCAAATACTGATTATGCAACATTAAGAACTACAGCAATTAATGATGCAATTACAAAGATAGATGCAATTGGAACTGTAGCATATACAGCTGATTGTAAGGCTAAGATTGATGCAGCAAGAAGCGCATATAATTTAATTTTAAATGACGATCAAACTGCGATTACAAATGTAGCTAAATTAACTGAAGCAGAAGCATTATATAATAATGTTGATGCAGTAGTTACAAAGATTAATGCAATTGAAACTGTAGCATATACAGAAGCATCAAAGACTTTAATTGATGATGCAAAGGCAGCATATGATTTATTAACACCTGATGAATTAGCTATATTACCAGAAGCTAAGGCATCATTATTAGCTGCAGATGTAGCATTATACTATAATGTTGATGCAACAGTAAAGGCAATTGATGCAATTGGTGATGTAGTATACACAACTGATTGTAAGGCTAAGATTGATGCTGCTAAAGCTTTATATGATAAATTAGAAGATGGTGAAATGGCAATTTTACCAGAAGCAAAGAAGACTGCATATATTAATGCATCAAAGGCATATGATGTAATGGATAAGATTGCATCAATTGGTATAGTAGTTAATACTGAAGCATGTAAAAAAGCAATTGTAGATGCAAGAACTGCATATGAAGCATTAACACCAGATCAAAAAGCATTAGTAGCTGAATCATTTACTAAGACTTTAGAAGATGATGAAGCAGTATTTGCAGTAATTGATTTAGTTAATGCAATTAAATATGAAAATACTGAAGATTGCTTAACAAGAATTCAAACAGCAAGAACAGCATATAATGCATTAAAACCAGATCAAAAGGATATTTTCCCAGCTGCTGAATTAAAGACATTAGAAGATAGTGAAGCAGCATTTGCAGTAATGCAAAAGATAGACTTAATTGGTACAATTGCAAATACAGCCGAATCTAGAGGAAAGGTTAAGACAGCTAGAGATGCATATGATGCATTAAAAGATGATCAAGAAGCATTAGTATTAAATTATAAAACATTATTAGCAGCTGAAGCATCATTTGCAAAGATTGATAATGTTCAGAATTTAATTAAGGCAATCGATCCATTAAAGTATCCTGATAGTGAGGATGCATTAGATGCAGCAAGAGCAGCATATAAAGACTTATCTTCATTTGAACAAGGATTAGTATCTAATATTGCTGATTTAGAAGCAAAAGAAACAGCATTTAATAATGCTGATGCAGTAGTTGATAAGATTAATGCAATTGAAACAGTAACTTATCCTGGAAGTAGAGAAAAGATTGCTGCTGCAAGAGAAGCATATGATGCATTAACACCTGAAGAAAAGAATTTAGTTGGTTATAACAATTTAGCAACATTAGCTACAGCTGAAGGTTACTTTAGCTCATTAGAGGATAATGCTAAGGCTGATGATGTAATTGCAAAGATTAATGCAATTAAGCCTTTAGAAGTAACTGATGCAGGAAAAGCATTAATAGATGCCGCAAGAGATGCATATGATGCATTAACAGCTGATCAAAAGGCAATAGTTGATAATTATGAAGATTTAACAAAGGCTGAGGCTGATTATAAAGCTGTAAAGCCAGTAATAGATAAGATTAATGCAATCGGTGATTTAGAAGCTGGTACTGAAACTGATGCAAAGATTAGTGACGCAAGAGAAGCATATGATGCATTAAAAGATGATCAAAAAGCATTAGTTAATAATTATGGTAAATTAACAGATAGAGAAGCAGCTAAACCAGTAGTTGATAAGATTGCTGGAATCACTTCAGTTGAACCAACAGCTGAATGTGGCGAAAAGATTGGTGCCGCAAGAGATGCATATAAAGCATTAACACCTGCACAACAAGCTTTAGTTTCAAATGAAGGACATTTAGATGATTTAGAGGCTGCTAAGAATGTTTCAGATTTAATTGCAGGTTTATTACCACTTAAGGCTGGTTTAGATGCTCAAACTGCAATTAATAAAGCAAAGGATGCATTAGATTTATTAACACCTGCACAAAAGGCATTATTAACAAATACAGCAGATTTAGAAAATGCTATAGCTGCAAAGCCAGTAGTTGATAAGATTGCTGAAATCGGTGATATTAGTGGAGCAGATGCACAAGCTAATATTAATGCAGCAAATACTGAATATGGTAAATTAACACCTGCACAGCAAGAATTAGTATCTAATAAGACAGATTTAGATAATGCTATAGCAGCAAAGGCTGCATTAGATAAGATTAATGCAATTGGTGATGTTGAATTAACACCTGAATCAAAGGGTAAGATTGATGCAGCAAGAGCAGCATATAAAGCATTAACTGACGACCAGAAGGCATTATTACCTGAAGGTGCAGAAAAGACATTAACAGATGCAGAAGCAGCATATAAGGAATTAGATGATAAGGCTGATTCTGATAATGTTAAGGGCTTAATAAATTTAATTGGAGAAGTAACATATCCAGGTAGCAAGGATAAGATTGATGCAGCAAGAGAAGCATATAATGCATTATCTGATGAAGCAAAAGCACTAATTGATGATGCAACATTAAAGACATTAACTGACGCTGAAGAATTATTTAATAAGATTGATAATGTAGCTGATTTAATTAATAAGATTGGTACTGTAGAATATAAAGATGAATCAAAAGCTAAGATTGATGCAGCAAGAGAGGCATATAATGCACTATCTCCTGAAGAGCAAGCATTAGTACCAGCTACTAGTCTATCTGCATTAGAAGCAGCTGAAAAGCAATATCAAGATTTATTAGATCATGCATATGCAGATGCAGCAGTTAAATTAATAAATGCAATAGAAAAAGTAAAATATCCAGATAGTAAGGCTAAGATTGAAGCAGCAAGAGCAGCATATGATGCATTAACAGATGCACAAAAGGCAATTGTTGGCTTCGATAATTATACAAAGCTTGTACAAGCAGAAGGTAATTTTGATGCATTAAAGGATTTATATTATGCTGATATAGTAAAGAAGCTAATTAAGGCTATCGCACCACTTGAGGTAAGTGATGAATGTAAAGCAAGAATCGATGCAGCAAGAGCAGCATATGATGATGAAGAATTTACTGATGCACAAAGACAATTAGTAACAAATTATGCTGATTTAGTAAATGCTGAAACAAATTATGCAGCAGCTAAGAAAGTAGTTGATTTAATTAAAGAATTACCTACTACATTAGCTAATTCTAGAGCAGAATATGACAAATTAACTGATGATCAAAAGAAACTAGTTTATAACTATGAAGATTTATTAAAGGCTGAAGCATCAAAGGTTGATACATTAATCAGTGCAATCGAAACTGTGGCATATACAGCAGAATCTAAGGGTA
>DJXM01000041.1 GCA_002449755.1 Caryophanales bacterium UBA7004 | reverse complement strand
ATTAAGCTTGCAGATTATATTATTGATATGGGACCTGAAGGCGGAGACAAGGGTGGTACTGTAGTAGCTACAGGTAGACCTGAGGACATTGCTAAATGTGAGAAATCATATACAGGAAAGTATCTTAAGGAAATATTAAATAAGTAGTTTCGAGGTTATTATGAAGCCTAAAAAGAAAAAACCGACGCCTGAGGATTTAATTAAGGAATTAGAAGAAGAAATTAAATCAGGGAATTTAACTGAAGAGGAAAAGAAAACATTAAATGATTTAAAGGAAATAATTAATACTAGCATTGAAAATGGTGATTTTCAAAAAAAGAAATTTTCGTTTAAAGTATTATTAATGTATGTATTTAAATATTTAACTGAATTTACTATGTCATTTTTATTTGTGTTAGTAATGTTTGGTTTAACATTTTCTTATTTAAATGTAACTGATTATTTACCTTTAATGCTATCAGGTATTTCAATTGCCTTAGGCTTTATAATTACTGGTTCAACAGATTATTTGAGGTTTTTATATGATAAGATTTATCTATGGATAAAGATTATATTAACAATATTAAAATATTTTACATTCGCACTTATAAATACATTAGTTTTTAAATTATACGATCCAATGATTTTATTATTTATTGTAATTTTTGTATCAGATATATGTGCATCATACATATCTAGAAAGATATTAAAATAATGGAGGGAATATGGAAGAGTTTATTTCTATAGCTAAATTTAAAAAAGATAATAATTTTGAGCTTTTAGCTGGTGAAGATGGCTTAGAAAATAAAATTACAGAGGATGAAATATCAAGACCTGGTCTTGAATTTGCTGGATTCTTTGATTTTTTTGAAAGCCAAAGAGTGTTATTAATAGGAAGTAAAGATGCTTCATTCTTAGAGACATTACCTAATGATATAAAGGCTAAAAATGTTGAAAAGATATTTGAGATGAATCCACCTTGTATTGTATTTTCAGAAAGAGTAAAAATAGATGATATTTTTATTGAATATGCTAAAAAATATAATGTTCCTATTTTAAGAAGCCAATTAAGAACAACAAATACATCATCTAAAATATATACATATTTACAGGAGAAGTTTGCTGAAAAGCTTTCTGTCCATGGAACATTAATGGATATTAATGGTATGGGAACATTAATCATAGGTAAAAGTGGAATTGGTAAATCTGAAACGGCCCTAGAATTAATTAGAAGAGGACATCAGCTTATTGCCGATGATTTAGTTATGATTATGGAAAAGGAGCCTGGAAATCTAATTGGTACATCACCTGATATTTTAAAAAGATTTATGGAAATTAGAGGTATCGGTATCGTTGATGTAATTAATATGTTTGGTGCATCTTCATATCGTGAAAGAAAAAATATTAGATTAGTTGTTGAGCTTGAAAAGTGGGATGAGGGTAAATATTATGACCGCTTAGGATTAGATAATCAAAAGATTAAATATTTTAATACTGAAATTTCTAAGGTAACAATTCCAGTATTGCCAGGTCGTACTGTTTCACTTTTAGTTGAATCAGCAGCTATGAATGAAAAATTAAAGCTTTTAGGCCATAATTCAGCTGAGGAATTTGTTTCTAAGGTTGATAGTAGAGCTTCAAATAAGGAGGAATAATATGCTTAATTATATTAATCCAACATTTCCTATATTTGGACTTACAATTTCATGGTATGCTGTTTGTATTTTAATTGGTGTTGTAATAGCTGTATGGCTTGGAATTAAAGAAGGAAGAAAGCTTGGAATTTCATCTGATTTTGTATATATTGGCCTAGCAATAATCTTACCTTCAGCTATTATCGGTGCTAGACTATGGTATGTTATATTTAATGCATCTGATTTTAATTCATTTGCTGAAATTATAGGATTTAGAAATGGAGAATTTGTAGGCCTTGCAGGACTTGCAATACAGGGTGGTATTTTAGTTACTGTAATAATAGCACCTATATATTGTAAATATAAAAAGGTGCCTCTATATCGTGCACTTGATATAATCGCACCTGGCTTATTCATAGGTCAAATTTGTGGTAGATGGGGTAATTTCTTTAATAGAGAATTATATGGTCCATCTGTCAGTGCTGAATGGTATCAAAATTTCTTAAAAATATTTGGTGATCAAATGTATATTAATGGTGCCTATAGACATCCTGTATTTTTATATGAATCATTATTAAATCTAGCTTGCTTAATATTTATACTTGTTATAAGAAGAAAGGATAAGAAGTACCTACATTCAGGGGATATGATTGGTATTTATTTAACATGGTATGGTAGTGTTAGAATATTTACAGAAAGCTTAAGATTAAAAAGTGGAGTTTCTGAGCCTTTAATGGCAGGACCTATTCCTGTTTCTATTTTATTATCAATTATATTTATTATTGTTGGAGTTTCTTTCTTAGTATTAAAGAGAGTATTAGGTGGAAAGGAAATTAAGGGTAAGGTAATATTTCCATCTGAGGTTAAATATGCTCAATTATTAGATAAAATAGAAAAAGAAAAATTTGATACTATTTTATTTGATTTAGATGGCACATTATTAAATAGTCAGGAATGGATTACTAAATCATTTGAGCATACATTCCAAAAATATAGACCAGATTTAGAATTAACTGATAAGGATTATTTATCATTCTTTGGTCCTACATTATATCAAACATTCTCTAAATTTAGTGATAATGAGGATGAAATAAATGAAATGATTGCTTATTATAGAGAATATAATGTGGCTGGCTATGATGATAATGTTAAATTATTCCCTGGTGCTAAGGAAACTATTAAATTGTTACATAAAAGAGGATATAAGATTGGTATTGTATCGTCTAAAAAGAAGGATTTAGTAGAGCATACTGTAGATTTATTTAATTTAGGTGATTATATTGATTTAATAATTGGCCAAGGAGATTTTAAGAATCCTAAGCCAGACCCTGAAAGCCTATTAATTGCAGTATCAAAGCTTGAATCTAAAAATACATTATATGTTGGTGATACATTAGGTGATATGAAGGCAGCTAAATCTGCAAATGTTAAAGCTTGTGGTGTTTTATATTCAGCATCAATTGAGGATTTATTATTAGAAAAGCCTGATTATGTAATTAAGAATATGGCTGAATTACCTTTAATATTAGGTGAATAATTATGTCATTTACTAAGGATGTTAAGGATGATTTGCTTCATTTAGAAAATGATGATTATAATATTGAATCTAAAGAGGTTTTAGCAATATTAAGATTATCAGGTGAGGTAAAATTAGGAAAGAATTTAGGATTATCATTTACCTGTAATTCAATGGGTATGATAAGAAGATATATTAAAATTTTGAAGCAAAAATATGATTTAGATTATTCAGTATTATCTAGAACTATTTCTAGATTAGATAATCATGTCGTATTTACATGTGAAATATCTAAGGGTGCTGATTTAATAATTAAGGATTATAATTTATTAGCATTAGAAATGGCTGAATTTGAAACCGAAGAGGAAAAGCTTGCGTTTTTAAGAGGTGCCTTTTTAGCTAGAGGTAGTGTTAATGATCCTAATTCTAAATCATCTCATTTAGAGATATCTTATAATTCTGATACTGAAATTTTAGCATTACAAAGGATTATGAATGAATATGATTTAAATGCTAGAATTTCAAAAAGAAAGAATAATTTTATTGTTTATATTAAAAGTAAGGAAGCTATTGGCGAATTCCTATATATGATTGGTGCTTCAAAATCAATGGAATATTATCAAAATATAGTCATTACAAAGGAAATAAAAACGACAGCTAAAAGAACTATAAATCTAGATTTAGCTAATCAATCAAAAACTAATAAGGCAGCGTTAGATCAATTAAAAAATATTCAATACATTGAATATCATTTTGATTTATCTAAGATAGATAATAAATTATTAATGGTTATGAAGGTTAGAAAGGATAATCAGGAGGCATCATTAAATGAGCTTTTAGATATTATCCATGAGGAATATGATCCTTATTTAACTAAATCTGGATTGAACCATAGATTTAGAAAGCTTAATGAGCTAGTAGAGGATGATTTAGCTAAATCTAAAAAAAATATGTGATTTATAACTATTATGTTATAAAACTTGTTAAAAATCATATTTTATGTTAAAATAATTTTAGTTTGTTTTTTAAGAATTAGAGGAGTAATTATGGCAACTATTAAAAGAAAAAAGGTTAACTCTAATGCGACTAAGGGTCAAGCAAAGGATAGTATATTTAAAACTAAAAAGTTTTGGATTATTTTTTCTTCAATTGTTTTAGGGCTTGTAGTAATTGGTGTTGCGATTGGATTAACAGTTTATTTTACAACTAAGAAGAATGAAAATGAAATTCAGGATTATTTTGGTGGAGTATCTACTAATTTATCTTACAAATATAATGATGAAGAGGTTAAGTTCACTAAGATTTCATATGATGGTGTTTTAATGCATCATAATGTAAATGATGGTGGTGAGGGTACATTTATTAATAATATATTTGTGTTCGCAACAAACCTAAGTACATTCTATGCTGATAAGGCTATTGATGATGGTAAGGATAAGGATGATGATACTGTTACATTCTTATATGATAAGACAGCAAATACAGTATTTAATCAATTAGTTAAGCTTCAAGGCGAAATTAATGATTATAATAAGACAGCTGATAGAGATGCTCAAGCAGTATTATATATTGTAGATACATCTATTGGTGATAATCAATCAATCTTCGCTGATACTTTATTTGATGGTTCTGATGATTCTAAGAATTCATTATTCTTTGGATTAGTAAATGAGGATGGTTTAGTTAGAGATTTCTATAATGAGGATAATAAGAAATTATCTTTAACAACAAATACATTAGCTGATGTTTCAAATACTATGGTTAATAATGCCGTTGTATTTATGAAGAATCAAAAATTTGTATCATATGATGAAAATAAGTAAGGTCTAAATTGACCTTATTTTTTCTAAGGAGGAATAATATGGGATTAGCTGTAAGTGAAAATGTAATTAATGATATAAGCCAGGAGCTAAATTGTACTAAGGAGCATATAATTGCAGTCCTTGAGATGCTAGCTGATGATAAGACTGTGGCATTTATCGCAAGATATAGAAAGGAAGCTACAGGAGGCTTAGATGAGGAAGCTATTAGAAAGATTGAGGAATCATATAAATATGGTGTTAATCTAGAAAATAGAAAGAATGATGTAATAAGATTAATTGATGAAAAGGGCTTATTAACTGATGAATTAAAAAATCAAATTATGTCATCAACTAAATTAATTGAGGTTGAGGATTTATATAGACCTTATAAGGAAAAGAAAAAGACTAAAGCTACTGATGCTATTATGGCCGGATTAGATGGCTTAGCTGATATTATGCTTAAACTATATCAAAGAGGAACAAAAGAAGAATATGTAAATAAATTCTTAAATGATAAGGTTAAAACATATGATGATGCTATAACTGGTGCGAAATATATTATTGCAGAAAGAATTTCTGATAATGCTGAATATAGAAAATATATTAGAGATGCTGCCTTAAAATATGGTACTATTTCATGCAAGAAAAAGGCTAAGGCAGAGGATTTAGATGAAAAATATGCTAATTATTATGATTCAAGTGAAAATATAGGAAGAATTAAGCCTCATAGAGTTTTAGCTATTAATAGAGCTGAGGATGAGGGAATTATAAATGTTTCTATTACATTACAGCCAGAAAGAGATTTAGATTATTTATCATATAAGATTACTAAAAAGAGAGAATCATTATTTAAGGATGAATTAATTGAGGCTATAGCTGATTCATATAAGAGATTATTATCTCCTTCAATTGAAAGAGAAATAAGAAGTATTTTAAGTGAAAAGGCTGAGGAACAGGCAATTAAAATCTTCTCACTTAATTTAAAAAATATTTTACTTCAGGCTCCTATGAAGGGTAAGACAGTATTAGGTATTGACCCTGCCTATAGAACAGGCTGTAAGCTAGCTGTTATATCTCCATCAAGCCAGGTATTAGAAATTGGTGTAATTTATCCTAATGAGAGAAGTAAGGATTCTAAGGTTGATCCTAAGGATATTGAAAAATCAAAGAAGACGATTGTTAATTTAATTAAAAAATATAATGTTTCTATTATCGCTATTGGAAATGGTACTGCAGGTAGAGAAACAGAAAGCTTTGTTGCTGAAATAATTAATGAGAATAAGCTAGATACTAAATATGTAATGGTTAGTGAGGCTGGTGCTTCAGTATATTCAGCATCTGAGCTTGCGATAGAGGAATTCCCTGATTTAACTGTAGAAAAGAGATCAGCAATTTCAATTGCTAGAAGAATCCAGGACCCTCTAGCTGAATTAATTAAGATTGATCCTAAATCTATAGGTGTAGGACAATATCAGCATGATGTAACTCAATCTAAGCTTGAAAAGAGCCTAAATGATGTTGTAGATGATGCTGTTAATAATGTTGGTGTTAATTTAAATACAGCATCTGTATCATTATTATCATATGTTTCAGGCTTAAGTAAGGCAACTGCTAAAAACATTGTAGCATTTAGAGAGATGAATGGTAGATTTAATTCTAGAGAGGAATTAAAGAAGGTATCTAAGATTGGTCCTAAGGTTTATGAGCAATCTGTAGGCTTCTTAAGAATTATTGATGGAGAAAATAAATTAGATATGACTCCAATTCATCCTGAATCATATCCAATAGCTTTAAAGCTATTAAAGAAAATGAATTTAGATACTAATGCCTTAGGTAGTAAGGAAATTAAGGATCAGGTAGCTAAATTAGATAAGAATGAATTAGTAAAGGAATTAAACACAGATATTTATACTCTAAATGACATTTTAGAGGCATTTATAGCCCCTTTAAGAGATATTAGAGATGATTATCAGGGATTAATCCTAAGAAGCGATATAATGCATTTTGAGGACATTAAAGTAGGCGATGAGCTTGATGGTGTTGTAAGAAATGTCGTTGATTTTGGTGCCTTTGTTGATTGTGGCGTAAAATATGATGGATTAGTTCATATTTCTAAAATGAGCACACATAAGGTAGCTCATCCAAGTGATATATTATCAGTTGGAGATAATGTTAAGGTTTATGTAATTGATATTGATTATAATAAGCATAAGATGGCATTATCATTAATTAAAGAATTAAAATAATAAGGGGTTTTGCCCCCTTTTATTATGTAATAAAAAAAGGAATGATTTTTTCAATCATTCCCTTTTTATTTTACTTTTGATTTGGTCTATTCCAAATAGTTAAATCACCATTTACCCAATCGTAGAATTCTGATTTATCATCATCAGTCTTTGCATTATAATCTAATACAAGCATCTTATAATAATTATTTTCAGCATTTACTACGTTAGCTAATGTATCATTTCCATTTACTTTAATATTAATATAATTAATTAATAAATAATTTTGGAAATTAGATGATTTATAAGTACCAGTAGCTACATCACATAGAGAACCAATTAAGCTTGAAATTGAGCTATCTAATGATGAAGTTTGGCTCATATTGCCTTGGCAATAGTAGATGAAGAATTGGTTGAATGAAACCTTAGTAGTTTCTTCATTATATGAATTCATAGTAACATAAACGTTATTATCTTCATTATCCTCATCCTTGTAAACTAATACTTCAATTGCAGATTGAATACCAGATGGGTCATCCTTAGAAGTATAATTAGTCTTTGAAGGCTCAGTATAGTCATTTAAGATTAATAAATGGTAACCAAATTCAGTAGCGCACATCTTATCAGCTGTGATATTTGAAGCATCAGCTTCCTTAGTGCATAATTCAATCTTCTTATTAGCACTATCATAAACATAAACAGTACCATATTCGAAGCTTGTAGCTACACCATCTTTTACACATGCCTTATATGTATCAATAACATAATTCTTGAATCTTTCAACGAAGCTTGAAACTGAATCCTGATCAATATCACTAGATGCAGCTAATTGCTCAACTGTAAGCATGAAATTGAATTTGATGTTATTGTTTTCTCTCCACTCATCCCAGTTAGCTGAAGCTAAAGCAGGATTATTAATCTTTTCACCTAATTCAAATTGATTCTTAATATACTTAAATACTTCATTATAAGTCTTGCTTTCAGCATACTTTTCATGTAAGTAAATAGCTTCTTTATAAATAGCTTGAGCTAAAATAGTTACCTGCTCCTCATATTCAGCCTTAGTAACACCAGTCTTTTCAAAGAACTTTTCAGGATCATCAGGAGTACCATTACCATCATCATCTAAATTGATTAAAACATGGTCTAAATCAATTGCGAATAAATCAGAATAATTCTTATTTCCTGTATCAAGAATTGTCTTTAAAATACCAGAAGTTTCAAGGCTTGAATCATAAGTATAAGTGCCATCGCCCTTATCCTTAGCCCATTCCTTATAAACTGACTTATCTAAATAGCTCTTTAAGCATGTTGTTGCATCATAATAATACTTGATAACATCATCCTTATTATCATAGCCATAAGCCATTAATAGATAATTCTCTAAGCCAATTTCCTTTGAATATGAAGCATCCTCATTGCTGTTGAATTTGCTAATAGCAGAATCTAATGCTTCAACATTATCATCATGAGTATCTGTATCAACAAATTCATCATAATATTGATATGCATATTGTAAAGCTAATTGATTATAAACAGTAGAAGAACCATATTCTAATGTTGCATCATCATAGAATTCCTTTACTGAATATGTAAATGTCTTATCACCATCAAGTTTAATTGATAGAATATTATTCTTATCAAATTTAGATGAATCAATTAATGTATAATCATTAGAATATGATGAATAGAATTTATATTCAAATACTGGATCATAAATGAATACATCATCTGTAGTATCATCATTAGTGCTACGATTATAAATCATTGATTGGAAATTAGTATTAACATAAGATGATCCATTTTCAGTTAATAAATCATACTTAAACTTAACAGTTAATTTCTTCTTAGTATCCTCATCTAAATCCTTCCATTCAGTTTCTTCACTACCATCATTGATAGAATAAGTAGAATCATATCTAATAGCCATTACATATTTATTATCGATATTTCTAGGCTCTCTTAGATATTGCTTTGTAATATCATTAGAATCCTCTTCGAAAGTATCCTTAATTAATGTTTTAATACTATCAGATAAATCACTGAAATCATCTTTAATAGGAGTAACATTAAATGTGAATTTTTCATCATCTAAGCTTGTGATGTTTTTATAGTTGTAATAATTATTATATAAAGCTAAATAATTTGCTTTAATAGTATCTAAAGAATCAGAATCAAAATCAAATCCTTCAATAGCCTTTGTTGCTTGCTTTAATGAATCGAATTGAATAATGATTGCATGATATGTACCATATGTTTTATATGTAGAATCATACTTATCCTTTAAATATTCTCCATCCTTATCATATAAAAGATTACCATTCTTTGTTGGTTCATCATCTTCAGTTGCATCATATTTAGAAACATATTCCTCATCAGCAATTTGATATAAAGCATTTTGTGCTGATAAATATGATGCCTCAGTTAATAAATAGCCAGAAATGATTTTCTTGAAGCAATCATCAGTAATATGATCGAATGAAATTAAATCTGATTTATCAGTAGGTAATGTATAAGATAAATCTGATTCAGTAAATGTTTGATTAATTCTTGCTCTTGCAGTAATAAATGTATTAATCTTCTTATCTAATTCCTTTTGCTTTAAAGCCTTAATAGATTCAGCAGAAGATAATCCATAAACTAAATTAGATAATTGATTATTAATTTTCTTATATAAATTCTTTTTAATATAAGTTAAATTATTATCTCCATTATCACTTAATTCAGTACCATCTAAAGAGAAAAGCTTTTCACCATTCTTAGTAGGTATTAATAAATTCTTTTGCTCCTCAGTTAATTCCTCACCATAGAATAAAGCCTTTAATGTATTATATTCTTTATAATATAGTGCCTCTTTAATCTTATTTTCAACTAATGAATTACCATTATATCTTAATCTATTATAATAATCCTTAGTTGTTAATGTTAATGCCCCATCACGAGCTGTTGCGATAGTAGAATTTAAATCTAAATCACCATATGGAATAGTTGTATTTCTAGCTTCGCCACAAGATGCTAAGCCTAAAATAGACATGCCTAGTAAAGAGGCACTAAAAATTTTCTTTTTTAACTTCATATTTAGTCCCCCTTTTACTTATCCTCAATTAATAATGTATCAACGATACTAGAAATTTCATCCCACCATGTTGTGTATGGGTTAGAAGTATTTGTTGTGTCGTTATAAATATAATTATAGTTATCAGCATTCTTTTGATTAATTAAAATGTAGTTATTAAATACTCCATTATCACCATTGTAAGATTCATTATCAAACTTAACTACATTATAGAATTCAGTAGTAGAAGCTAAACCAGACTTATTTCTAATGAAGCTTAATAATACGATTCTTTGAGTTTCAGAGCCTGTGAATCTAGTAACAATGCTTGCTAGATAATTATTATATGCGTCAGCTAATGATGTAGGAATAATTGTAGAAGAACCATTTACAGCATAATCTAATACATAATACTTAATTTGATTCTTATTTAATTCTTCACCATCATTATAAATATTATCAATAGTAATATTGTTGTCGTTATACTTGAAATAAATATCAGTTAAGATGTTTTCACTATTTTTCTTTTCAGTGAATTCAGCTGAAGATTTAGCTGTACCACTTGTAATTAATAATAAGTTGAAGCCATCTTGTGATTTAACGATGTCATCATTTGTAAGTGATGCATTAGTTAATT
The DNA here is from genome assembly GCA_002449755.1 of Caryophanales bacterium UBA7004. Lineage (GTDB taxonomy): Bacteria > Bacillota_I > Bacilli_A > Acholeplasmatales > Anaeroplasmataceae > Anaeroplasma. Next base: position 5,197 of record DJXM01000041.1, on the reverse strand, counting down.
TTTCAATAAAGCATGTTGGAGTTGTTTGATTTAGGAAATATTGATATGACTTAGTGTAATCATCATTAAATCCTCTAGCATAATCATAAACTCTTTGCTTAATATTGAAATCTACATCAGTAGAAGTATTTGATACTGATAAATCAGCAGTTTTTACTTTTAATCCTAAATGTAAATACTTAGCCCATCTGTTTTCAACAGCAAGTGGGTTTTCAGTATTTTCATATTCAACTCTTGCTGAACCTTGAATTTCAGAAACAATCTCAGATAGCTTATCTGAATGAGAGCTTGTTGATGCTGCAATTAAAGTATAGATTTCAGTAATCATCTTTTTAGCAACATATTCACGAGTCTTACCAATGAATTCAGCTACGTCAGTTTCCTTATCTGTAATTACATGATTTTGCCATGCATCATCTACGTTAGTTAAGTCAGCCTTGCCATCATCATTACCATCATAGTAAACTACCATTCTAGTACCTGATAATGAGAAGAAGCTATCATAAATGTTTTGGCTATAATCCATGAAGAAATCAATTAGCTTATCACTTGAATAATCTGTTAATAAATCAACTGATGCGAATTGAACCTTATAATAATTATTAATGATTTCATCAATAACTGCAGTATGGAAATATAACATTAAGAAATTATATTTACCAATAGATGATGGATAACCATTAGATTCAAAGCCACCATTAGAGAATTGATATAATAAAGAATCGATATAATCTAAATACTTATCACGGTCCTTAGACTTATCCTCATATGCCTTAGTTTGCTTTATAAGCTTTTTAGAAATTAAATCAATAGCAGTAGTAGCACCTGATGTTCTTTCTAATTGATCAAATACACCAAATGCTTTATCAGGATTTCCTGGAATAGTTAATGTTTTTACTGTATCTGTGTTTTCAGCAATTTTAGAATTATCTGCAACAATTTGAATATTATATGTTACATCATCATATGTAACAGCAGCTAAAACATTAGTATCATCTGATTTTGATAAAGTCTTTGAATAAGTTGAATGAGATGCTAAATAAGCAATTTCAGTTGGCTCATTATAAATCTTAACCTTAACATCCTCTAATGCTGTTGTAATATAATTTTTAATATTAGCCTCAGTTAACTTTTCAGTCTTTAAATATTTTTCAATAGTACCTTGTAAACCCTCATTTTGGATGAAAGATAAAATTTCATAATTTGATCTATCAGTATTATAGAAGTCTAGATACTTTTGTAATGTTTCATAATCATCATCATCCTCAGCTGTTAATTTAGATTCAGAAATCTTATAGCCAGCATAATATCCATCACCAATAGAAGTAGTTGTTGAAGAATATCTCTTAGATGAATCCTCAGTAGATAATGTATCATGTAAGAAATTAGTTAAAGACTTAGAAATATCATCAGAATATTCCTTTGTATATAAAGTGAATGTATCAGATGTAGTATCAGAATAATCATTAGCTAATTTATTGATTGCATTCTCATATTTTTCATCTGTATCAATAGAATAATCCTCGATGATTTGTCTTGTTAATTCTCTTAGCTTATCTAGCTTATAGTTACTAGCATTATAAGAAACATTACCAGTTTCAAGTGATGTTCTATATCCACCATAGAAGTAATTATACATTTGAGTATAAATTTCAATCATGATCTTATCATCAATTGCTTCTACATTAGATGAGTTACTTAATTTTGAAGATTGGAAATCATCATAATATTTAATGTAATCATCATAGCTCATTGAATCACTTGTACCTTCGATATAATAGAACTTATCCTTATAATATCTAATACCAAATGCTCTTAAAGTTTGATTGAATTCATCAGTTGAAGAGAACTTAATTAAAATAGCATTAACATTATTTAAATGAGTATAATGATCTCTAAATTGAGAAATATAATCAGTGGTATTGAAATATCCCCACTTATCATCATCCTCATCCTCATCATCTGCGTTTGCCTCATCAACCTCTTCAGTTAATGAATCGAATGCTAATAATTCCTTTGCGTAATCAACATAATAAATATGTCTTAATTCTTCACTATTAGCAATCTTTAAATAGTTATCATAATTATCCTTGAAGTCTGCATTCTCATCAAGAATTACTAAATCCTTAAGTGGCTTATCACCAATTTCAGAAATATGGTATGTAGTATAGATATTATCTACATACTTGTTTTCATATAAAATCTTATTATAAGATTCTAGATTTTTAATTGCTGATTCATAACCACTAATATCGAATGATAGGTTAAATACATCTTGAACAACATAGTCAACTAAACGCTCACTATATTCCTTCTTTAATGCATTGAATTTATTCTCTGCACCTTCTGTATCCTTATCGATACCAACTGCTGATAATTCATCCTTTGTTATGTCAGCAAAAGATTTGTTCATAACATTATAGATGTTATTAAAGTATTTTTGTAAAACAACATTTGTAATTTGTTCTTCTAAAACACTTTCTGAACTCCACTGAAGCTCATCCCATAATTCGCCATATGTAACGTTATTGCCATTAGAAGAAGCATAGACTGTGTCCTTCTTATCATCTAATTTGCCATAAGTGTTAGTGGCTCCTGAGCATGAACTTAGTGCTATTGCTAGCGCAGAACCAAGTGCTGCAGTACACATTCTACGCGCTAATTTAGACTTGTTCATTAAATAAAACTCCTTTTCATTAAATAATTTTACGCACATACTATCATAACATTATTCGGTTGTAAAAGCAAACAAAAACGCAATTTAATTTGTTTTAAATTGTGGGATTAATTCGATTTAAAAAGAATTACCATTATGATATAATCATAACCGAGGTTTTATTTATGAAGTATACAGTGTTTTCATCTGGCTCAGCAGGTAATTGCTCAGTATTAAAAACAAATGAGTTAAATATCCTAATTGATGCTGGTATTAGTAAAAAGCAAATAGAGGAAGGACTTTTAGGGGTAGGATTATCATTAAATGATATTGATTATTTATTTATCACTCATGAGCATATTGATCATATAAAATCATTTAGTGCATTAATAAAATTACCTAAATTAAAAATAGTTACATCTAAAGGCACTTTAAAATGGATAACTGATTATGCTAGAAATCATAATAAGGTTAAGGATTTAGAAAATATATCGTATAAGCTACAAACTAATATGATAATAGAATTAGAAAGAATTGAGGATACAATTATGTATCCTGATTTAGAATTAAATTCCTTAAAGGTAACATTCCTACCATTATTCCATGATTGTAATGAGCCGCTAGGCTTTTTATTTGAAGAGGATAATAAAAAATTATGCTACATAACAGATACAGGCTATGTCCATAGTGATTTAATGCCTATTATATATAATTGTGATGCTTATGTATTAGAATCTAATCATGACCCAGAATTATTAATGGCATCAGATAGACCATATTATACTAAATTAAGAATAATAGGAGATCATGGCCATATTTCAAATGAGGATTCTATGTATTTATTATCTAGAAGTATTGGTGATAAAACTAATCTTGTTATGCATGCTCATGTTTCTCAGGAATGCAATTTAAATTTCTTAATTGAAGGAAAAAGAAAAGAAGTTTTTAAGCAATATAATGTTAATGCAGAAAACATAGATTTTGTAATATTAGGCTTAGCACCAACAAAGGAGTATTTAATATGAAAATTACAATATTAGGTGTTGGTACAATTAAAGAAAAATATTTTATAGATGCAATTAAGGAATATTCTAAAAGAATATCTAAATATTCAAAGGTAGAATTTATTACTGTATCAGATGAGGCTATTCCTGATAATGCAAGCTTAAAGGAAGAAGAAATAATTAAGAATAAGGAGGGAGAAAAAATATTAAAGGCTATCCCTAATAATTCTTATAAAATAGCATTAGCCTTAAATGGTGAAATGCTAGATTCAGTAGAGCTTGCAAATAAGATGAGTGATATATTTACTAAGGGTAATTCCAATATAGTATTTATAATAGGTGGTTCACTAGGACTATCTAAAAAGGTTTTAGATTTTGCTGATTATAAATTATGCTTTTCTAAAATGACATTCCCACATAAGCTTATGCAGGTCATTCTATTAGAGCAGGTCTATAGAGCATTTAAAATCAACAATAATGAAACATATCATAAGTAGATATTAATTATTTATAATTAGGTTAGAAATATCGAATAATATTTGTTATTGTTTTTCATTCTTTAATTTATTTGACTAAAAATAGGTTAAGTGATAAAATTACAATATAAAATTGTGCACCAATTTCACAGTTGGGCATTTATGGAGGTAAATGATTGTGACACAGGTTAAAGACTTACCTTTAATTAATGAGGTAAATAAAAAAGAAGTAAGACCAGTTAAGGTTTTACAATTTGGTGAAGGAAATTTCCTTCGTGCATTCGTTGATTGGATTATCAACTCTGCAAATAAGGCAGGCTCTTTTGATGGAGGAGTAGCTGTTGTTCAGCCAATTGAACAATTCGGTAGAGTAAAGGAATTAGCTGAGGCTGATTGCTTATATACTCTATATTTACAAGGCTTACAAGATGGTAAAGCAGTAAGACAGCATGAGGTTATTAAAACTATTCAGGATGCATTCAATCCTTATTTAGATTATAATAAGTTCTTAGAATATGCTGTATCTGATGATTTACAATGTGTTATTTCTAATACAACTGAAGCAGGTATTGCTTATGATGAAAATGACACTGATTTTTCTAAGTGTCCTAATTCATATCCAGGAAAGCTTTTAGCATTATTAAAGGCTAGATATGAAGCAGGTAAGAAGGGCTTATTCATCGTTCCTTGTGAATTAATTGACCATAATGGTGCTACTTTAAAGGAAGTAATGGTTAAGTTAGCTAAGCACAATAAATTTGATGCTAAGTTCATTAACTATGTTGAAAATGAAAACAAGTATTTCAACACATTAGTTGATAGAATCGTTCCAGGCTACCCTAGAAATGATGCTGAACAATTCCAATTAGATTTAGGCTACCAAGATCAAAATATGGTTGTTGGTGAAATCTTCCACTTATGGTGCATTGATGCTCAAACAGTTGAAGACAAGAAGGTTGCTAAGGCAAATCTTGAAGAATTAAAGAAGTTCTTAGGTACTGAAAAGGCTGGCTTAAATGTATTATTTGTTGACTCTATCGTACCTTATAAGCAAAGAAAGG
>DJXM01000071.1 GCA_002449755.1 Caryophanales bacterium UBA7004 | reverse complement strand
ATACACATGAAAGAAGAATGGAAGTATATTTCTATTTCAATTTCCCTGAAACAGAACGTGTATTCCATTTTATGGGTAGACCTGATGAAACAAGACATATCATTATGGCTCCAGAACAGGCTGTAATTTCACCTTCTTGGTCAATTCACTGTGCCGCAGCAACAATGAATTATACATTCATTTGGGGTATGTGTGGTGAAAACCAAGATTATGATGATCAAGACTGGTTTGAGACAAAGGATTTAAAGTAATAATAATTTAATTATTATAAAGGTTTAGGTTTTCCTAAAAAACCAAAAATATTTATTTCGGAGGAAAAATTAAATGAAAATGGAAGATTTCAGACTAGATGGCAAGATTGCCCTAGTTACAGGTGCTTCATATGGTATCGGCTTTAACATTGCTTGTGGTTTTGCAGAAGCTGGTGCAACAGTAGTATTCAATGATATTAAGCAAGAATTAGTAGACAAGGGTCTTGCTTCTTATGCTGAAAAGGGTATTAAGGCTCATGGTTATGTTTGTGATGTAACTGATGAAGATGCTGTTAATGCTATGGTAGCTAAGATTGAAAAGGAAGTTGGTGTTATTGACATTTTAGTTAATAATGCTGGTATCATTAAGAGAATTCCTATGTGCGATATGACAGCTGCTCAATTCCGTCAGGTTATTGATGTAGATTTAAATGCACCATTCATCGTTTCTAAGGCTGTTATTCCAGCAATGATTAAGAAGGGTCATGGAAAGATTATTAACATCTGCTCTATGATGAGTGAACTTGGTCGTGAGACAGTATCTGCTTATGCAGCTGCTAAGGGTGGTTTAAAGATGTTAACTCGTAATATCTGTTCTGAATATGGTGAATTCAATATTCAATGTAATGGTATTGGACCTGGTTACATCGCTACACCTCAAACTGCTCCACTTCGTGAGAAGCAACCAGATGGATCTCGTCATCCATTTGATGCGTTCATCGTTGCAAAGACTCCAGCAGGACGTTGGTTACAGCCAGAAGAATTAGCTGGTCCAGCTGTATTCTTAGCTTCTGATGCTTCAAATGCTGTAAATGGTCACATTTTATATGTTGATGGTGGTATTTTAGCTTATATTGGTAAGCAACCTAAGTAAAATTGATTTTTATTTAATTTAGCACGTCTTTTGGCGTGCTTTTTTTTGGATTTTATTATGCTATATTTTCTATTCTTGTTTTAATTTTTTCATTAGAGTATAATATATTTAATTGGAAAGGTGATAAAATGCAAATATTTGGTCTTATTTTAACAATATTAATATATTTTATCCTAATTGCATGTTTCTTATTTTTGTGCTTATTAATATTTCAAAAGAAATATAATTTCGCATTTTTGATAAGTAAGATACTATTTTTATATGCATTTATTGCCCTAGCAGTAGAATCCTGGGCTTTAGTTATGATGGCTGAAGGATTTAGCATTTATTTAAAAATAGGATTTGATTTTTCATATACACTAATTCCAATCATTCCAGTTTCAGCATTTATAATCTATTCTGGAATTATGATTAAAAAAAGAATAAAGATTGATAATATAATCGAAGAGATTGCAATATTCCTATTGCCTGCTTTAACTATTGTAGGTTTTGGTGCTTCAACAATATTATTATTCTTTAATATAAATTATTTTTCATTTATATATTAATTAGTTTGTAAACGTTTGCAATATTATCTAAATTTCAGGTTTATCTTTATAAAGATAAAGTTTTAATGTAAAATAAATAAGTAAGTTTTTATTTTAGAGGTGTAATTATGAACGCAGTTTTATCAGTAGTAGGTAAGGATACAGTTGGTATTTTAGCATCTGTAGCTTTAAAATGTGCAGAGCACAAGGTTAATATTAATGATGTTAGTCAAACAATCATTGATGGTTATTTTACTATGTTTATGAATGTATCTATTGATGATTTAGATATCGAATTCAATAAATTCGTTGATGAAATTCAAAATCTTGGTAAGGAAAAGAATCTTGAGATTCATTGTATGCATGAAGATATCTTTAATTTAATGCATAGAATTTAAGGAGCATATCATGATTAATAATAGTGAAATATTAGAAACAATAAAGATGATTCAAGATGAAAACCTAGATGTAAGAACAATTACTATGGGTATTTCATTATTAGACTGTATGGATACAGATATTGATAAATCTTGTGAAAAGGTTTATAACAAAATTTATAAATACGCTAAGGATTTAGTTAAAACAGGAGAAGAAATATCTAAAAAATATGGTATTCCTATTGTAAATAAGAGAGTATCTGTTACTCCAATTGCAATGCTTGTTGGTGTATCTGGTGGAGATCCTGTTAAATATGCAAAGACATTAGATAGAGTAGCTCATGATATTGGCATCAATTTCATTGGTGGCTATTCTGCATTAGTTCAAAAGGGCTTCGCTCCTGGTGATAGAGAATTAATTGAATCAATTCCTAGAGCTTTAGCTGAAACTAATTTAGTTTGCTCAAGCGTTAATATTGGTTCAACAAGAGCTGGTATAAACCTAGACGCAGTTAAGATTATGGGTCAAAAGGTAAGAGAAGCTGCAGAATTAACTAAGGATAACAATTGTATGGGTGCTTCTAAATTAGTAGTATTCTGTAATGCAGTTGAGGATAACCCATTTATGGCTGGTGCCTTCCATGGTGTTGGTGAGGCTGATGCTGTAATCAATGTTGGTGTATCTGGTCCTGGTGTAGTTAGAGCGGCTTTAGCAAAGGCTCCTAAGACTGCATCTATAGCTGAAATTGCTGATATCATTAAAAAGACAGCATTTAAGGTAACTAGAATGGGTCAGCTTGTAGGTGTAGAAGCATCTAGAATGCTTGGTAAGCCATTTGGTATTGTAGATTTATCTTTAGCTCCAACTCCAGCAGTTGGTGATTCAGTTGCTCATATATTAGAAGAAATTGGTCTAGAGCAATGTGGTGCTGCAGGCACAACTGCATGTCTTGCTATGCTAAATGATGCTGTTAAAAAGGGTGGAGTTATGGCATCAAGCCGTGTAGGTGGCTTATCTGGTGCTTTCATTCCTGTATCTGAGGATGCTGGTATGATTGATGCAGCAGAATCTGGTGCTTTAACTATTGAAAAGCTTGAAGCTATGACTGCTGTATGCTCTGTAGGCTTAGATATGATTATCATTCCAGGTGATACTACTCCAGAGGTAATTTCAGGTATTATCGCTGATGAGGCAGCAATTGGTATGATTAATAGTAAAACAACTGCAGTTAGAGTTATTCCTGCAATTGGTGTTCCTGATGATGGAAGACTTGATTTTGGTGGCCTATTAGGATATGGACCTGTTATGAAGGTATCTAAGGTTAAGCCTGATGTATTCATCAATAGAGGTGGACAAATTCCAGCTCCAATTAATAGCTTAAAGAACTAGTTTTTGAAAAATGCTACTATAAATATTTAGTAGCTTTTTTACTTTATTTAAAATATTTCCAATAAAAATGGTATTTATAAATGTCTTATTAATAAAGAAAGGAAGAAAATATGCTTTATGAATATGTAGTGGAATTCTATAAAAAGGATTATAAAAGATTCCAAGAATTTTACAATTTAACATCTAAACAGGTATATTTTACTGCCTTAGGTATTTTAAAGGATGAAGGATTGGCTAATGATATTACCCAAGAAACATATATGGCCTTTTTAAATACAATTGATAGATATAATGAGGATAGTAATTATTATGCTATATTAACTACAATCTCTAGAAACAAAAGCTTAAATTTATTAAAACGAGAAAAGAATATAGTTAGTAGTGATGAGGTAATAGAATCTATACCTAATGATGATAGTGATGATTTTGAGGTAAAAAAGATATTATCATTATTAGATAATGAGGAGGATAGAGAATTAATAGTTTATCATGTAATCCTAGAATATAAATTTAAAGAAATTAGCATGATTACTAATAAGCCCTTAGGTACAGTCCTATGGCAATATAATAAAGCAATTAAGAAGTTAAAGGAGGAAATGGAAAAATATGAAAACAAAAGATTTAACTAATTTATTAAAAAATAAATCTAAAAATGTAAAAATCGAAGATAATACAGATTATATTTTAAATAATTTTGAAAATTATCAATATAATGAAGTAGTATCTTTTGAAAAGAAAAGTATTAAAAAGCCAGTTTTAATTTCATCATTTTCTCTTTTAGCATTAGGTTTAGCTACTATGGTAATATTATTAATTGCTTTAAACAATGATAATAATCCTAATTCTAGTACTACACTTACTCCAATAGATAAGCTAGAAAAGGAAGAATTATTATTAAGTGAGGAATTATTTGCCTTAGGTAATGCAATAGAAGAATCTAATATATTATTAAGTAATCATACAGAAGAGGAATTTGAGGTTGCCGCACGCGAGGTTAATGATTATTTATTAGTAGGTGATGGACTACTTTCTGGTGGTATTAAAACTTATAAATATAAGAATACTGATTCTAAATATAATTATGATTATAAATTAAATGTATCATATTCAGATTTAAAGAATTATTCTGTTAATTATTATGCTTATTATAATGAAATAAAGGATGATGATGAATATAAGGTTAATGGTGTATTTGTTATTGATGAATTATCATATTCATTAAAGGGCGAGGCAGAATATGATGAGGATGGAGAAGCTGAATTAACTATTGATATTCACTTTTCAGAAAAAACATATTTATCTATTAATAATGAAATAGAGACAGATGAGGCTGATTTTGAATATAAATATGTTAAGGATGGTAAAGAAATAAAAAGAGTTAGAATTTCTTATGAAAATAAGAATGACAAAAAGGAATATAAAATAGAGATTAAAGAAAAGAATAATGGAGTAGAAAACGAAATTAAATGTGAATTTAAATTCCAAAGTGAGACAATAGAATGTAAATATAAAAATGGTGATCATGATGATTTTAAAATGATAATCTATATCTATAATGATTATTATTTATATTCATTTGAAAAGTCAGATTTTACAGTAAAAATAAAAAAATAAATTTTTTCCAATAAAATCAATATTTCCAGTTGTCTTATTAGTGAAAAGACAGAAAGAAGGAAAAAAATTATGAAAAAATATGTCAAAATCTTAACATTAGCAAGTGCAGGCTTAGCACTAACAACATTCTTAGCATCATGTGGTAATTCAAAGGAAGTAACTGAAAAGGATAAATTTGATTATAATTTAGTAAGTGGTGTTGGATTATTAAGTAATATAGATCTATCTCCAAAAACAAAATTAACATCAAATAATATTACTGAATTAACTGAGGATGAAAAGAATGATATCATCAAGAATTTAGATTTAGCTCAAACAACTGTCAATGGCGGTTTAGTTAAGAGTGAAAGAAAAGCATCAGATAAGGAAGGATATGAATATTGCTATACTTTATCTGCAGAGACTATTGTAGGTACTAATGATGTTTATACATTCTACTATAATGGTGATATTTTAGAAAATAGTAGTAAGAAAAAGGAAAATGAAGTAAAAGAAAAAATCGATGGTGTATGCTATATCGATGGTAAGGAATATACAGTTTCAGGTAAAAGAGAAGTTGAGGATGATGAGGAAGAACTTCATCTTCATATAAAATACGATGAAAAGAATTATGTTCATGTTAAATCTGAAAAGGAAGATGATGAAGAGGAATTCCAATATACTCTTGTTCAAGATGGTAAGGAAGTATTAAAGACTAAGCTTGAATATGAAGTAGATGAAGATGGAGAAATCGAAATGGAATTTAAGTCTCAAACTTCAAATGGTGAAATGAAATATGAATATGATTTTTATAATAAGGATAATAAATCATATATCGATGTAGAAATTCAAAAGAATAACGATAAGATTGAAAAGACTATTCTTGTTAGTATTGTTGATGGTAAGCCATCATATCAATTTATTTAATGTAAGGACTATCAAAAGATAGTCTTTTTCTTTTTTGGGAATATTCCATTAATATTAAATTTCTTACTTACCTTGAATAATAGTATATTTTATACTATAATATTTTATATAAAAAAAGGAGCGATAATAATATGACTTATTTAGAAAAAGCTAATTTATGGAAAAACAATAAAAATTTAGCTCAAGACCTAAAGGCTGAGCTAGACAAAATGAATGATAATGATTTAAAGGAAGCATTCACTAATGATATGGAATTTGGTACTGGTGGTATGAGAGGTATTCTTGGTGCTGGTACTAATAGATTAAATATTTATGTTGTTATGAAGGCAACTTTAGGATTTGGTCGTTATTTATTAAAGCAGGATCCTTGTGCTGGTGCTCGTGGTGTTGCAATTTCTCATGATAATAGACATAAATCTGTTGAATTTGCTAGAATTTCAGCAGAAGTATTATCTACATTAGGATTTAGAGTATTCTTATTTGAATCTTTAAGACCTACACCTGAATTATCTTATGCTGTAAGAAACTTCAAGTGTATTG
>DJXM01000022.1 GCA_002449755.1 Caryophanales bacterium UBA7004 | reverse complement strand
ATATGGATTTACTGATGAAGAAATACATATGGCAGCAAACACTCGTCTAGGTTGGTATAGACAGTGTGGTCAAAGAATTATTAACTTTATCCTAAACGCAGATTTACTTTCTAAACCAAATAAAAAGAGGAATAGACCGGGATTGGTCAATCCTCTTTCATACTACCTTAAGTAGTTTGTGATGAATATAAATGTAGCGCCGTATACGAGACCCGTACGTACGGTGCAATGGGAGGGGCAAAGGATTATTTCCTTTCCTCTACCCTATTGAATAAAATATCATATTCCGATATAATTATTTTGCTAGGAGGTATGTTTATGGCAATATATGATTCAAAGAATTCTAAAAATAGAGAAGCTGTAATAGATATGCTTAAAGAGCTTACCTCAAGATTTTCAAATATTAGAGATAATTTATGTGAGCCATATGGATTATCATCACTTCAGGCAGTAATTATTATGGATATATATCATAATCCTGAAAACACAAGAGTAACTGATATATGTAAAAGATTAAAAAAGACAACAAATACAATTTCTCCATTAATCAATAGATTAATAGAAAAGGATTTTTTAGTTAAGATTCAAAATAAGGCAGATAATAGAGTATATGATGTTAAATTAACTAAAAAAACAAAGGAAATAGCTAGTGAAATAAATTTAGATGTATCAGATTATACATATCCAATGTTTGATTCTCTAACAGATTTAGAATTTGATAATATATATACAAGTCTATTAAAGCTATTGGAGGTTACTAAGCAATGAAGTATTTAATTGTCTCAGATATTCATGGAGCGAAGGATTCCTGTGAATTTGTCTATAATGAATTTAAAAACGAAAAATATGACCAAATTTTGTGCTTAGGAGATATTTTATATCATGGTCCTAGAAATGATTTACCAAATGATTATAATCCAAAGGGATGTATTGAAATCCTTAATAAATTAAAGGATGATATTATCGCAGTTAAGGGTAATTGCGAGGCTGAGGTAGATCAGATGGTATTAAGCTTTAAAATCAATGATTCATATGATTTTAATTTTAATGATTTATCTATCCATTTGGAGCATGGTCATCATTTAGATTTATTTAGTGGTAAGCCAAATGTTATTATGAGTGGCCATACTCATATTCCAGTATTAGAAAAGAAGAATAATATAATTTATTTGAATCCGGGCTCTATTACTATCCCTAAGGGTGGCTTCCCAAGAAGCTATGCGATTATGGATGAAAAGAAAATTACTATTCTAAATTTAAAAAATGAAGTGCTTTTTGAGCTAAATATTTAAAAATATGCAATTTTTTTGCATATTTTTTTAATTTTTTTTAATAAGCTGCCTCTTATTTATATATAGGGGGAAAATATATGTATAAGAAAAAGGAATATTTAATAATTTTATTAATCATTGGATTAACTGTATTTTTAGGATTTTTACCAATGATTATTTCATCTAATGAATCTAAAGAGGATGAAATAGTAGAAAAGGAGGATGAAAGGAAGGATATATTAAAAATAACAATTAAGGGAGAATTAAATGTAGATTATGTTAATTTAGAAATACCATATGGTTTTTCATATGGATATATAATTTCTAAATTAAAGCCCTATTTAAATCAATACAGTATAGTCGAAAAGGAATTAACAAAAAGGTATTATGATGATACGACAATAATTATTAAATCTAGCGATATTGATAATGAAATTGAAGAGGAAATAATAGATGTAAATTATATTAATATCAATTTAGATTCAAAGGATATGCTTACAAAGCTATATGGAATAGGATCTAAAAGAGCTGATGCGATAATAGAATATAGAGAAAATAAAAAAATTGAAAGCTTTCAGGAGCTGAAAGAATTAATAGGGGTTTCAGATGAGGTTATTAGCACAATTAAGGAAAAAGCCATTTTGTAATGAAATTCATTTTATATTAATTGCGATTATAATCCTGCTTATATCCTTAAAATATTATTGGTTCTTTATAATATTAGGATTATATTTTATCTATTTATTTAAAAATAAGCATATTTTAATACCTACCCTAGTAGTTATTTTAATTGTTGTATTTAGAATATCTATAATCGAAATAAATAAGAATTTATTTAAATTAAAGGAAAGCCAGGAAATATATATTGTAGATATCAAAAATGAAAATTCATATTATGCCTATTTAGGCACTAATAAGCTTTTAATATATGATTATAACCATGATTTTGTACCTGGAGATAGAGCGATTGTTTCATTAAAAGTAATCGAAAATAAAAAATCATATTTAAATGATTTTGATAATGAATATTATTTATTAGGTAAAGGTGTAACATATCAGGCAAAGGTAATAAATAAGGAGTTTAAAAGGCATGGATTTTCAATCTATGCCCCTAAATTCTATTATTCTAATTATTTGAAGAAAGAGCTGAGCACTGAATCATATAATTATGTTAGTGCGATAGCCTTTGGTGATAATAATTTAGAGGGAGAAATAAAGGATTCCTATTCAATATTAGGTATATCTCATATTTTAGCTATATCAGGATTACATATATTATTAATATATAAATTTATATCATTTTTATTATTGAAATTATTTAAATATTATGATGATAAAATTCCAATCATTTTAATTGGAATTTATATATCATTTATTGGATTTCCTGTTTCAGCATTAAGAGCATTTTTATTTTTGATATTGAATAAATTAAATAGAAGAGGAAATGTATCATATACTAAATTAGATATATTATCTATTTCAGCATTATTGATGATATTTTTTAGGCCCTATTCAGCCTATAATACAGGATTTATATTGAGCTTTATTGTTTCATTTATATTCATATATAAAAATGAGATAATAAAGAATTCTAAATCTAAATTAATATATCAATATAAATTATATTTCTTAATTTTTCTTGCGACATTTCCTTTTGTTATAAATATATCAAATAGAATATCTATTATATCTATTTTATTATCTCCTATTCTATCTATAATAATTCCTGTTTTTTTACTTCCTTTATCCTATTTAGATTTTTTCTTACCTATATTAGATTACGGATTAAAATATATTTTTATAGGAATAAATATATATGTAATTAATTTAAAAAATATATTGCTGGTGATAAATATTCAATCCTTTAATATTTATATGATAATCATCTATTATTTTATATTTTTAATTTTGATTTATACATTGGTAAAAGGCAAGCTTAAAATAGTATCAATATCCTTTTTATTATCATATATTTTGGGTGTTTTATATATTAAATATGTAATACCTTATTCAAATATAACATTCATAGATTCTGGTCAAGGAGATTCAGCATTGATTGAATTAAATAATAATAGAGGAGTAATGGTAATAGATGCCTACAATTCATTTAATTATTTGAAATCTAAAGGAATTAATAGAATTGATTATTTAGTATTAACCCATTCAGATAATGATCATATAGGTGATTATAAAAAAATAATTAGCTTCTTTGATGTTAAATATTTATTATATCCAATTTATGATACTAAATTTGAGAAATTACTAGCTGATTTAGATACTAAATCTATTGGTATTAATGATAAATATGAAATTAATAGTGATTTTAATATTAAAATATTAGCACCTATTAATCCTTATGATGATCCCAATTCTAATAGTATTGTTCTAAAATTAAATATTAATAACACTAGCATATTATTTACTGGTGATATGACAGAAAATGAAGAGAAGGATTGTATTTTAAAATATGATAATGAATTAGATTCTGATATTTTAAAGGTTGCTCATCATGGTTCTAATACATCATCAACTAGTGAATTTTTAAAACTTGTTAGCCCTGATATTTCTATTATATCAGTAGGAGAGGATAATAATTATGGGCTACCAGATAAGGAAATTGTTCAAAGACTAAAGGATATATCTAGGGTTTATATGACAAAGGACCTTGGCAATATATATTTAAGAATATTTAAAAATGAATATAAATTATCTTCTTATAGAAAAATATGATATTATTAATTTAGAGGATTTTTTTATGAATATTTTAGTAACTAACGATGATGGATATGAAGCATATGGAATTAAATTATTAATTGAAAAGCTAAAAAGATTTGGAAATATTACTGTCATTGCCCCAAACGGCAATAGAAGTACTATTTCTCATGCTATGAATATTCATACGCCTGTAACATTTGAAAAAATAGATAATTATTTTGATGTCCCATTATATGTAACATCAGGTACTCCAAGTGATTGTGTAAGATTAGGATTAAAATTTCTAAATGAGAAATTTGATATTGTTTTTTCTGGTATTAATTCAGGATTAAATCTAGGAACTGATGTTCATTATAGTGGTACCTGTGCAGGAGCGAGAGAGGCGGTTATTAATGGAGTTCCTGGTGTAGCTATTTCAACCGGAAGAGAATTCTTTATTGTAGCTGAAAAGGAAATGGATATTTTGCTTGATAAAATATTTAATGAAAGGCTTTATTCTAAGGATTATTTTTTAAATATTAATTTTCCGAAGAAGACATTTGATAAATCTAAGGATTTTGTTATAGCTAAAAGTGGTACTAAAATATTTATTACTAAATTTAAAATGGAAAATGGTTTAGTAATTGAGGATTCACATGAATTAATAAAGGATAATAATCCGGATACTGATGTATATTTACATGATTTAGGATATACAACTATAGTTCCTATAACTATTGATTCAACTGATTATGTAAGCTATAAAAAGCTAAAAGGACAACGTTAATCGTTGTCCTTAATCATTTTATTGTATTCCTCAATTTCTAAAAACTTTTCCTTTTTTGTTTTTGGAACTGGATCATATCCTCCCTTAGAAAAGGGATTACATCTTAATAGCCTCCATATTGTTAGAAATGTAGCCTTAAAGAAATTGAATTTTTCATAAGCCTCTAAAGCATAATTAGAGCAGGTAGGATAATATTTACATTTTGGTCCTGTGTTTGCAGATATTCCTTTTTGATATAATCTAATTAGCTTTTTTGCTAATCTATTTTTCATGATATATTCTATCCCAAACTCTATTTAATACATCAGTACCCATTGTTTCTTTAATAATAGCATAAGCAAATTCTAGTGAATAGGCAACTGATTTAGCTGTAATTAGCTTACCATCGACTGTTACACCCTGATCTGTATAGGTGCCCTTAAAATCATCATTCATAGAAGTGAAACATGTATATTTTTTATTTTCTAATAATCCTAATCTTCCGAATAATGTAGGAGCGGCACAAATACCACATAGGTATTTATTTTTCTTATAGAAGTCCTTTATTATTTCATGTACCATGCTAGATTGGTATAGGAATTTATAATGAGCACCACCTGGAATAATTAGGCAATCATAATCATCTATATTTAAATTATCAATTAATGCAATATTTGCTAGAGTAAAGCCATATGATCCCGTAACCTCTGTTTTATTAGAGGCTACTGTTAAATCGGCACCTGCTCTTCTTAATAGAGCAAATGGAGCCATTGCCTCCTCGTCCTCAAAGCCATCAAATATTAACGCTAAATATTTCATATTTAATCACATCCTTGAGTTTATTATAAAATAAAAAGTAATTAAAATAAATAATTCTTTTAATTTCATTGATTGTATAAATAACATTTATAAATTTTATATTTATAAGAGTAAAAAAATATTGTATAATTAAAATGATTTTTAGGGGTGTTTCTTATGAACATTAATCACGAAAAAAACCAAATAATGGTATATGGAAAAGCAATTAAATATGATGCATTCATCAAGAAATTATCTGATTTATCTGGTGAACAGATTTATGGATTTTTTAATAGCCGTGGAATTATGCTACCACGTATGATGAATTGCTTTGCTTTAACATCTGTATTAAATAATAAAATTAAATTTTTACATTCTAATTCCTTAACAAAGGATTATTTTGTTAGACTTCAACATTATAAAAGCTTTACTGAAACTCAATTAGAGAATCTATTTTTAGCTTTGAATTGTACAAGCGAAGATTTTGCACAATATAGATTTAATTTAATGAAACTAATTGTAGATAATTATGAAGCATTAGATATAAATGATGGTGAAATAACTTATCTTAAAAATTTAAAAAAGGCAAAGATTAAGGGCTTTGAGGAATATGTAGGATATGTAAGTGCCGCATGCCTTGAACAGCCAGGTACATTTGATGGTGCTTTAATTGAGGATTTAAAAAAGGATTTAATGTTTACTGCGACTAATCAGGAAATAATTTTGATTGGTGAAAAATATGGTATTACTATTCCTGAAAGATTACAAAAGGATGAATATGTTGGCTTTATTAAATATTATCTAAATAAGGAAGGTAAGCTTACAGAAGAGGCTGATCAGGTTTTAGATGATATGTCTATTAATGGATTATCTATTTACGCTAAGCGTGAGGGTATTCCTATGCAGCCATCTATGAGTAAGGATGATTTAGTTACTTATTTATTCTATGTCCTAGAGCAATGTGAAATTCCTTTTTCAACATGTGATTCAATTACATATGATGAAAATTTATATAAGCCTTTAGATTTTAGTATTGATTTAAGTGCTATTACTCCATTTGGTAATGGTGATGCTAAAAAGATTATTCATTATGAGGGTGAAGAGGCTGATCAAGAGGAATTTGAAAAAATGCTTGATTTAATTAATAACCCTGTAGTTGTTGAGGAAGAGGTAATAGAGGAGCCAGTGGAGGAATTACCAAAGATTGAAATTGAGCGTCCTTTAAAGCCTGGTGAGTCTAAAGCACAATTAGAAGAGGCTAAGGTAGAAGAAGTAAAGGTTGAGCCTAAGGCAGTAGAGGAAAAGAAGCCTGAGGTTATTGTTAAAAAGGAAAAAGAGATTCCTTTGGCTGAAAAGCTTAAAATTGATATTAATTCTGTTTTAGAAAATGAAAATTATGCATTAAAGGAAAAAAAGATTTTTAAGGGTAGTAGAAGTAAAAATACAACAGTTTGTATTTTTGCTGGAATTATAGTAGTTTTAGCATTAGTTGCCTTAGGAATTGCTATTTATAAATAGGAGATTTTATTATGTCAAAAAAAGCACCTGGTGCGAAATATACACCTATGATGGAACAATATTTAGAGATTAAAAAGGACTATAAGGAAACTATAGTCTTTTTCCGTTTAGGAGATTTCTATGAAATGTTTTTTGAGGATGCTTACACTGCATCTCGTGAGCTTGAATTAGCTTTAACAGGAAAGGATGCAGGAGCAGAGGAGAGGGTTCCTATGTGTGGAATTCCTTATCATGCCGCAAATGAATATATTGAAAAGCTTGTATCTAGAGGATATAAGATTGCGATTGTTGAGCAAATTGAGGATCCTAAGGAGGCAGTAGGTATTGTTAAGCGTGGTGTAATTAAAATTATTACTCCTGGTACTATTGAATCTGGTATTAGAGATAAGGATAATAATTTTATTGCCTCAATTGATTATTTTAAGAGAGAATATATTTTATGCTACGCCGATATTACAACTGGTGAGGGATATGTTACATCATTTAAATCTATTGATATTTTATTAAATGAAATTTTAGGATTACATATTAAAGAGATTATTGTTAATTCATCATTTAATAATAAAAAGCTAGATGAATTTATTAAGACAAATTCAATTGCTTTTTCTATTTGTGATAATTTAGAAATAGAAGATGATCTATCCTATATTTATTCTGATATCGAGGATAATTATAAAAATGCTTGTAAGACATTAATTAATTATTATATTTCTACTCAATATCAAAAGCCTGTATTCTTTAAGAAATTTAAATCATATGTTAAGGAATCATATTTACATTTAGATGCTTTTACGAAGAAGAATCTAGAGCTAACAGAAACTATTAGATTAGGAAATAGAAATGGTTCTTTACTATGGCTAATTGATAAATGTAATACAGCTATGGGATCTAGAATGATTCATAAGTGGCTAGATAAGCCTTTATCTAGTAAGGAAGAAATTAATGAAAGATTAGATTTTGTTGAGTGCTTAAATTCTAATTTTGTGGCTAAGGAAGAAATCAAAAATATTTTTAAGGATGTTTATGATTTAGAAAGAATCATTGGTAGAGTTTCTTCAGGCTCTGCAAATGCTAAGGATTTAGTATGGCTTAGAAGAAGCTTGAAAAATATTCCAGAGCTAAAGAGAATTTTAGCTAATATGGATATTAATGGAGCTAAGGATTTAAATGATAAAATAGATGCTCATACTGATTTATATAATTTGCTAGATGTAGCTATTGTTGATAATCCTCCATTTTCTGTTAAGGATGGAGATATTATAAAGGATGGCTTTGATAAGGATTTAGATGAAATTAGATCTATTGCAAGAAATGGTAAAGAATGGATTTTAAATTATGAGGCATCTGAAAGAGAAAGAACAGGCATTAAAAATTTAAAGGTTGGCTATAATAAGGTAACTGGATATTTTATTGAAGTGTCAAAGGGTCAAATTGAAAATATACCTGCTGATTCTGGATATATTAGAAGATCTACATTAGTTAATGCTGAAAGATTTATATCTCCTGTATTAAAGGATTATGAAACTAAGGTTCTATCTGCCTCTGATAAGGTTATTTCATTAGAATATGAAATATTTGTTTCTATTAGAAAAAAGGTAGCTGAATATATTAAGAGCCTTCAGAATTTAGCTGATTCTATTTCAATTATTGATTGCTATTCTGCACTTTCTGATGTGGCTATTAAATATAATTATGTAAGACCAAGATTTAATGATAAAAGAGAAATTAATATTGTAGATGGCAGACATCCTGTGTTAGAGGCATTAATTGGGGATGAATATATTGTTAATGACGTTGTTATTAATAAATACAATATGATGCTTATAACTGGTCCTAATATGAGTGGTAAATCTACATATATGAAGATGCTAGCATCTATTATTATTTTGGCTCAAATAGGTTCATTTGTACCAGCAAAAGTTGCAGATTTAATGGTATTTGATTCGATTTTTACAAGAATTGGGGCCTCAGATGATTTAGTATCTGGCCAATCAACATTCATGGTTGAAATGAGTGAGGCTAATTATGCTATTACAAATGCAACTAAGAATTCATTAGTATTATTTGATGAAATAGGTAGAGGTACTGCAACATTTGATGGTATGGCATTAGCACAGGCTATATTAGAGTATTTACATGAAAAGGTTGGATGTGTTACTTTATTTTCAACACATTATCATGAATTAACTCAATTAGATTCTAAATTAAATAGATTAAAGAATGTCCATGTTGAGGCAAAGGAGACATCTAATGGTGTTGCTTTCCTTCATAAGGTTATTGATGGTCCAACAGATAAATCATATGGTATTAATGTAGCTGAGCTTGCAGGGCTTCCTAAATCATTAACTGAAAGAAGTAAAAAGATTTTGGAGCATTTAGAGGAACAAAGCCAATTAAAGGGTAATATTACCTTAGATTTATTTAATTTTGAGGAATATGATGAAAAGCCTGAGGTTAAAGAGGATTCTATTGCTTTAAGGATTAAGCAAAGATTAGATGAAATTGATATTGATAAATTAACACCAAAGGAAGCTATTAATTTAATATATGAGCTAAAGGAGATTGAATAATATGGGTAAGATATTAAGAATGTCTCCTGAGCTTGCTAATAAAATAGCGGCTGGTGAGGTTGTTGAGCGTCCATCTAGTGTTGTTAAGGAGCTAGTTGAAAACTCTATTGATGCGAATAGTAAATCAATAAAGATTCAATTAAAAAATGGCGGTCTTGAATTTATTAGAATAACTGATGATGGCGATGGTATGGATAAGGATGATGTTGAAATGGCATTTATCCCTCATGCAACATCAAAAATTAAAACAGAATATGATTTATTTAGAATCATGACATTAGGCTTTAGAGGTGAGGCTATTGCTTCAATAGCAGCTGTTTCTGAAATGGAAATTATATCATCAGAGGATGGTATAGAAGGATACAGATGCTTATATAAGGGTGGTATTAGAAAGGAAGCTTCGATAACACCATCTAATAAAGGCACTCAAATTATTGTTAAGAATTTATTTATAAATACTCCTGCAAGACTAAAATATATGAAAAGCGAAAAGAGTGAGCTATCATCTATTTTATTCTTTGTAGAAAGAATTGCGATGGCACATCCTGATATTAGATTTACTGTATTTAATGATGATAAGCTACAGTTTCAAACTAGTGGCTCTAATAAAATTGTTAATTTAATTGGTGAGGTTTATGGGCTTGAGGCAGCTAAGGGTGTTATTGAGACGTCATATGTATCTGATGGATATAAGGCCCATTTAGTTTTATTAAAGCCTCAATTTTATAGATCTAATAAGTTAGAAATAACATTAGTAATAAATGGTAGATTTGTTAAAAACTATGCAATTACAAATACTACAGTAGATGCATATGATACATTCCTTCCTATCGGAAAGAATCCTATTACGATCCTATATTTTGATATAGACCCATTATTAGTAGATTGTAATTGTCATCCTAATAAGCTTGAAATTAAATTAGCTAATGAGGCTGAGATATGCTCTCTTTTAAAGAAAAAGATTCAGGAATCCTTAAAAGAGGAAACATTAATTCCAACTAGAGAAATAAAAAAGCAAAAGGGATATGAAAAAACTAATATTTTTGACTCATTAGCAAATGAAAATAAAAATGATAATTACATATTAAAAGAGGATATAAGATATAATCAGGAAATTAAAAATGATTATGATAATAATAAATCTATTTTTAATTTAGATATTAAAAAGGATGAATATGAATATATTGAAGAAAAGAAAGAGGCTAATAATCCTTCTAATATTAAAATAGAGGAAAGAATAGAGCCAATTATAAAAAAAGAAGAAAAGAAGGAAGAAAGAAAAAAACTTCCTTATATGGAATATGTTGGTCAAGCCTTTGGTACTTATTTAATATTTCAAAATAGTGATGGATTATATTTGATGGATCAGCACGCAGCTGCTGAAAGAATTAATTTTGAATATTATTATGACCTATTAGGAAATGATAATCAGCCTACAACTGATTTATTAATTCCTATTACATTATCCTTATCTAAAAAGGAGTCCTTATATGTTGAGGAGCATTTAGACCAATTTTTAGAAATAGGATTTAACTTAGAGCAAATAGGAGATACTGATTTTGCTATAAGAGGGGTGCCTCTTTGGGCTAAATTTGATAATTTTGATTCAATAGCATATGATGTTATTGCCAAAATGATTGAGAATAATAAGGTAAATGTTGCTTATTTTAGAGAATCAATTTCTAAAATGGTTGCTTGTAAGGCATCTATTAAGGCTAATCATGCCTTATCTAGAGTTGAAATTGATTCTTTAATTGAAAGATTAAATAAATGTAGGAATCCATTTACATGTCCTCATGGTAGACCTACAATTATTAATTTAAGCTGTGAAGAATTAGAAAGAATGTTTGAAAGGATTCAATCAAAATAATGAAAAAGGTAATTGCTATATTAGGCCCTACAGCTGTAGGAAAAACTAAAATTTCAATAATGGTTGCCAAGCATTATGGTTTAGATATCATTAGTGGTGATTCTGTAGCTGTCTATAAGGGTCTTGATATAGGAAGTGCTAAGCCTACAAAAGAGGAAATGGATGGAGTTAGGCATTATTTAATTGATGTAAGAGAGCCAAGCGAGGAATATAGTACAGCAGATTTTCAAAGAGAGGCTAGAAAAATAATTGATAATAATGAATTATCTATTATTGCAGGTGGTACTGGATTATATATTAAAAGTGCTATATTTAATTATGAATTTAGTGCTAAGGGTAGAGATTCATCATTTCAAGATAAATATAAAGATTTATCTAATTTGGAATTATATGATTTATTACTAAAGAAGGATCCTAATATTGATACTACTAAGCTTCATCCTAATAATAGAAAAAGAGTATTAAGAGCTTTAGAGGTTTTTGAGGATAAAGGTGTTTCTATTCATAGCTTTAATCATAAGGATGAAGCAATTTATGATTATTTTATAGTTTATTTATCATTAGATAGAGATAAATTATATGAAAGAATAAATAAAAGAGTA
>DJXM01000012.1 GCA_002449755.1 Caryophanales bacterium UBA7004 | reverse complement strand
ACTCATAGTGAATTGAAAATTCACTGTTGTTCTTAGTTATAATTTAATAATGATTCGATAGAAGAATAATCTGATTCATTAACAGTAATATTTGGAGCCTCTAAAGAGTATTTATATTCAAACATCTGTAATGTTTTAGAATTAAAGCTAACCTCTGTTTTATAAAAATAGCTACCTTTTATTACTAATTCATTCTTGCTTCTTATAATTATTTCTTTTTCATTAAGCTCAATTTGAAACATTATATTATTTGTTTTTTCTACTGTTGCAGTTACAGATGAATCGATTATAGGATTTTCAGTATAATTAATTTTTACAATAGCAGTATATTGATTCTCATCAATATAAAATTCAGCTATCTTACCATGCTTACCTTCATCATTTAAAAGATTTTCTAATTCGAATTTAGGGTCAATTGTTTCTGAATAATTAAAGTACTTTGTATTTAAATTTGATTTAGTATATGTCTTACTTAAATTATCGTACGTATATATTAGATCATCCTTTTTAATTTTAGTTGTGCTTGTTTTATCTCTTTCAGTAATGGTTGTATCTGAATCCTTATAATATGATTCAAGTTCTGTTTTTTCTAAATAAGCATTAGTTTCATAATTAAATTGAATTTCTTCCTTATTATTTCTTTTTGAAATATTAGTAATGTTATTATTATTTGCTTCATGCTCATAATAAAATGTTTTATTTAATGTATATTGATTTATATTTTTTACTTCTAATTTATTAAACTTTTCATAAAATTCTGTTTCTGTTACATTATTTGAATAATTTTCAAATTCAATATCTGATTTTATATCACAAGATGTAGTTAGGAATAATGAGGCAAATGATAAAATGCCTAATGATAATAATGTTAATTTTTTCATATTTGCCTCCTTTTTAATAATTAAGATTTACTAGATATGTATTATCTTCCTTAGATAATTCATTTAATTTGATATCTTTAAATTCAAGTTTCTTGTAGCTCTTAAAAATAAGTTTCATATCTGCTTTAATTTCTTTATTATTAGATTTAGTAGTATTAGAGCCTTCGTAATCAATTACAAATGTGTAATAATATGTATTATTATCAATAGAAAATTGCATTTTTGCTTCATTAATTTTAACATTACCAGTATCTGATACAAAATTATCAAATGTCATTGTAAAAACATTGTCATCATGATAATATTTAACATCCTTGAACATAGAAATATAGGTGCTTTCATATCCTCCAAAAATTATGTTTGGTAGCTTATAGGAATAATTGACATCAGTATATGTTTTATTTTTTAAATCAAAAACTAGGTTTTCATTTCCATTTATTTGAATTTGCTTTTCTTCATCTGTTTTTGAATCTCTTTTTGATGAAGTTGTATTTTCCTTTTCAACTTCAGATTTTTTAATTTTAAATAATTTATTTGATGATACTTCATAAAGAGTATCTCTATATGATAATGTTGACATCTTTTCGCCATCTACATTTGCATCAGAGAAATAATAGTAATAATCCTCGTATATATATGACTTATTTTCAGTATCAATTTCTATTGCATCTAAATATGCATCTTGAAAATTGTCCCTTGAAACTTCGTTTTTGTATGATTTAAAATCTATTGTTTTATTCTCACCACATGATGTTAGATAAAATAAAGATAATGACAATAAACCACCTGCAAGTAAAATAGAATATTTTTTCATTTTTCCAATCCCCTTATTTATATTTAAAAATCTGATTTATATTATATTATAAAATTATTTCAAAATCATCCCTTAATATAAAATTAGTTTAAAATTTAAAAAAATAATTTTATCAAATAGAAACCCCTATTTTCTCAAATAAAATTGTTGTATTATAGCTTTGGTGATTTAAATGGAAAAGAAATTATTACCTAGAGAAAAGCTAATTAAAGATGGAATTAAATCATTAGATGATTATGAATTATTAGCTCTTTTATTAGATACAGGAACAAAAGAGGAAACAGTATTTGATTTAAGTAAAAGAATAATAAATGAATTTGGCTTTAGAAGACTTTTTAAAATGAATTATGATGAAATAATTAAGATTAAGGGAATAAAGATAGCTAAAGCCTCTAAACTATTATCCTGTTTCGAGGTAACAAGAAGAATAATAAGTGGTGAGGTAAATGAATTAAAGCTTAATGATGCTAAATCATTATTTCAATATATTTATCCTGATTATTATTTAAAGGAAAATGAAATATTAACTGTAGTTTATGTTGATCATAATTTATGTGTAATAAAAAAGGATAAGTTTAGTGATAATTCTAAGGATATGATAAAAATGCCTATTAAGGAAATTGTAAAGAATGCATTAAATATAGATGCATATGGCATTTTTTTAGTTCATAATCATCCTAAGGGAAGCCTATACCCATCTGATAGTGATATTAAGTCTACCTTAAATTTATTAAATATTTTAAATGATATGGACATTCATTTATTTGATCATTTAATAATATCTAGAGGAATGTATTATTCATTTGTTGAGAGTGGTTGTTTAAAAAATGTAAATATTATATAATATCCTTGTGTTTTGAGGTGTATTATGAAGCATATTGCGTTATTTTTTAAGGGAATGTTATTTGGTATAGCAAATTTAATACCTGGTGTTTCTGGTGGTACTATGGCTATAGTCACTGGAGTATATGAAAAGCTAATAGATTCAATTAACAATTTATTTAAAAAATTTAAATTATCTATTTTATTTTTAATTGTATTTGGCTTAGGAGCGGTAGTTGCTGTACTTGCAGGAGCTAAGGTTATTGAATGGGGATTAAAATATTTTGAATTACCTATTTCATTTTTATTCATTGGTCTTATATTAGGATCATTTCCTGCTATAAAAAAGCCAATTAAAAATAAAATGAAATATTATCATTATATTATAATGCTAATAACATTTTCAATTGTAATAGGATTATTATTTATTCCATTTCCTGATGTAGTAGATCAAAGCCTAAAATTTTATGATTATTTAATTTTAGTAGTTTGTGGCTTTTTGGCATCAATTGCCATGATAGTACCTGGTATATCTGGAATGATGATGTTTTATCTATTTGGATATTATGATACTATTATGGGTGCTATTTCAGGATTAACTAAAATATCTACATTAGGTAGCTCTATATTAGTTTTAATTCCTGTTGGAATTGGTGTTGTAATTGGTATATTTAGTGCAGCTAAAGTAATTTCTTATTTATTTAAAAGATTCCCTATAGCTACATATTCTGGTGTTATTGGATTTGTTGTTGGTTCTATATTTGCATTAATTTATAATGGTGGCGTAATAGAAGAAATCATTTCATTTATAGGATTTTCTTCAATGAAGGAATATTTCATATCAGCAGCTACATATATAAATGGTCATGTATTGTATACATGGGCAAATTTATTGATTTCATTATTATTTTTCTTTACTGGA
The DNA here is from genome assembly GCA_002449755.1 of Caryophanales bacterium UBA7004. GTDB lineage: Bacteria > Bacillota_I > Bacilli_A > Acholeplasmatales > Anaeroplasmataceae > Anaeroplasma. The sequence goes on along the minus strand of DJXM01000012.1, from coordinate 15,622 downwards.
TTATTTGGAAGCCTTCTTTTAATTCAATTATCTGAAAAGAAGGAAAAGGAAAAAGAAGAAACAGAAATGCTTGTTAATGAAAAAAGAGAACAAATGAAACAGGAATTAATAGAAGAAATAAATAATATGAATAAGTCAACTGGTGATTCTAATGACTAAAGAAGAGGAATTAGAATATGCAAATAAATATAAAAAAACTGCCAAAAAGCTTGGCAAGGTTATTTCTATATTTATAATTGTTTTTGGCTTAGTATTAATAGGCGTTGGTATATTTTTAGCAGTTTATAATAGAACAACTATAATAATCATTATAGGTTCTATTATGGGTATTGCTGGATTATTAGATATTATACTTGCAATAAAATTCAATAAATTTACGAATAATAGATTAGAGCATATTTCTAATAAGGAAGCATGCTTCAGATATTGTAAAATTCATGGATTTAAAAAGGAGGCTAAATAAGCCTCCTAATTTTATTCTCCAAGTGAATAAGTTGATGTATCAACCTTAGCAATTGTTTGAGCACCAAGCTTTAATGAAATATATTTAACGTTCTTATATGCTTTCTTAACTGTATCACTTTTACCATTATCAGTATATGTTAATTCAACATTAGTATCAGTTGTAAGCTTACCATAAGCTTCAGTATCAGATACATAGAATTGGAATACTGTTTCTGTATTTGTCTTTTCCTTTAATTGGATTCCTGATTCCTCATGTTCATCCTCTTGGTTGATTGAAAGCTTTAATGTATAAACATTATTATCAGAATAATATTCAACAACTTTTGTTTTATCATTCTCATCTACACTACCTGTAATTGTATCTAAGAAAGAAGATAAATAAATTGAATCTTGCTTAAATGCATCTAAAGATATTTCTTCAGTAGTGAATGATTTATTATTTTCATTAATGATATCTAATTTTTCACCATTCTTTTGAATAATAGTTTTGAAATTTAATTCTGCAAAACCATCAGTTCCTGATTCAGTTTGTAAAGCATAAACACTATGATCCTTTGAAATGATAGAATTTGCTTTATCAAATTTTTCGTTTTCCTTTGTTTCACTTACAGTTACATATTCATTACCGTTAGAAGTGAATTGTGTAGAAGTGTATTGATATTTTGTTAAATCATATCCAGCATTTAAATCAAATAAGGCTAAATATTTAGTATGAGCCTCATTATATTTATCAAATGTTGTCTTAGTAGTATATGATGCAAAATTAATATTTTCAGCTTCCTTTGCCTTTGTAGAACCACAAGAAGTTAAAGCGAATGTAGCTAATAGAGTGGCACTAGCAATTAATGTAATCTTTTTCATTTTCATATTTAATACCTCCCTATTACTCAACTAAGTTTCTATAATCTTTCTTATAGTTATTTAAATCAAATTTTTCAATGCTTTGTGTTACATTAAATAATCTAGCATACTTAGATGTTTTTTTATCATAAGTAGTCTTAGATGTTTGAGATCCCTTAGTAGCTGTTATAGTATATTTATTAGTTGACTTATAGCCAATGAAATATTCTGAATCTATTGAATAGAACTGGAATACAAATTCATATGATACATCTGATTTAGCATATTTAACATCATCATCAGTCCATTCCTTATTTTTATCCTTAGATTCATCATATGTTAATACCATAGTATAAACATTGTCGTCATTATAATATTTAGTTGATACAATATCATCATCTACTAAATCATCTAAATCTATATAATTCTCTGCTTTAAAAGTACTTGTTCTAGTCTTAGCAGCAGAAGCATTATAAGCTAAAGAAGTATAAGTTTTATCAGTTAAATTAATGATTGTATTTAATCCATTATCATTTTGATAAATCTTTTCTACTCGCATTGCTTGATTAGTTTTTTCATAAGCTGATTCAGCTTGCACATTTCTTTCATCTAATGTATATAGCACAGATGTAATTGCATTATATGTTTCAACACGTGCAATTGAGCTTGATATTTTAGATTCATTCTTATCTTGCTTAATATTAGATTCATTATTTTCATAAACTGTAAGGTCATAGCTTGAAGTTTTCTTTTCTGCTACGAAGCTATCATATGCCTTTTCAATTACATCCTCTGTAGATTCAGTTTTATAGCTTTTTAATTCGATAGCGTAAGAATCGCTACCACATGATGTTAATGTAACTGCAGAAGCTACTAATGCAGATGCACCAACGATTATCCCTATTTTTTTCATTCTCATTATTTTTGTCCTCCAATCGAACTATAAAATATATGTTTATTTTATCATATATATGTGTAAAAGAAAACGCTTTTTTTTAATTTAGTTATTATTATCGAGACATATTTAAAATGAATGTTTTAATAAAAATAAAAAGCCTATTTTGCAATAGACTTTTAAAAATTTATTTGTTTTTAGCTGCTTTTTTTGCTCTTTCTTCTTTAGTTTTTTCATCTTCCATTGAACGCATAACAGCTCTTACCTGCTTTTCAGATGGTGTTCTACCCATTTGAGTCATCATAGCACGAATCATTGCTTCACTAACAGGTGGATTTTTCTTTAATTGATTAGCGAAAATCTTTCTTGTGATGAAGAATGTAGCAATAGCAGAAACTAAAATTACTATTAATAATATGATGATGAATTGCCATATTTCTAAAGTCATAATAAATCTCCCTCGTATAAAAAATATCGATATTATTTTACTATTATTATCATTAAAATTCAATAGAAATTTTAATACTATATATTTATTGTAAATATAGGTTAGTCAAAACTAATCTTTTGAAAAGTGATTGTAGAGTTATAGACAAATAAAAAAATTAGTGTTATATTGTAAGTACAACTAACGAAGGAGGAGTTTAAAATGCCTAGAAAAGTTCAAGAAGATGCTTGTATTGGTTGTGGTGCTTGTGCTGGTGAATGCCCAGTATCAGCAATTACAGTAGAGGATGTTTCTCACATCGATGCTGATGTATGTATCGACTGTGGTGCATGCCAAGGTGTATGTCCAGTTGACGCAATCGTAGAAGAATAATAAAAAATTGAAGGCCACTCTTTAGTGGTCTTTGTTTTTAGCATAAAAAAATAACGGCTAGGTTATCCTAGTCGTTATTTTCATTTAATTGTGCCTTTTTAGCTAATTTAGCCTTTTTAAAATTATTTTCAGTACCATGAATTAATCTTATATAATTTTTTCTATGTTTAATTATAATTAGAAAAGCAATAGTAGTAATTATTATTACTGTTACTAAATGCTGCTTACCAATTAAATATGAAACAATTGGTGATGTATCAATACCTACAAAATGTAATACCCAAACAGTAATTGTTACTGTAAGTGTTGCGAAAGTAGATGATAATGAAACATAGCCTGTTGTATATAATGTAATAGCGAATGCTATTAAGCATAGAATAGCTGCTATAGGACAAATTAATGTAATTACACCAAGTGATGTTGCAACTCCCTTTCCACCCTTGAAATTTAAGAAGATAGGGAATGTATGACCTATGATAGCTGCAGCACCATATAATAATAAATCAAGGTTATATGAGCTTGTTAGAATTGGCTCCTGATAAAATACTCCAGATACATGAAGAATTCTTATTACAAGGATAACTATCATACCCTTTAATACATCAAAGAAGAATATTAAGAATCCAACCTTTTTTCCTAAAACACGAATAGCATTTGTTGATCCTATATTTTTAGAACCATGCTCTCTTATATCGATATTGCAGATAGCCTTACCTAAAACAACTCCAAATGGTATTGAACCTATTACATAAGATATTAAAAGCATTCCTACTGCAATTATTATTTCCCATACTGATGAAGAATTTACTGCTAATAACATAAAATCCTACCCCTCTCAATGACATTGATATTATACTATGAGAATTGAGTTAATTCAAATAAAAATATGTATATGTAGAATAATAAAATTAAATTATTGAAACAACGTGTTTCATAACAAAAACTTATCACAATTAAAACTGGTTTTATTGAATAAAAAATAAGATTTTGTTATCATAAAATAGTATGAAAGTGTTTTTAACATAATTATTTTTTTGAAATGACTATGTTTAATAAATTCTTAAATATTAAAGTATTACTTTAATGGGAGGGATAAATAATGGCTAAGGAAGCTGCTTACAATGATGAATCCATACAGGTCCTAGAGGGTCTAGAGCACGTTAGAAAAAGACCTGGTATGTATATTGGTTCAACTGACGAAAGAGGATTACATCATTTAGTATGGGAAATAGTAGATAATTCAGTAGACGAAGCTTTAGCCGGCTTTGGTAGAGAGATTGTTATTACAATAAACGAGGATAACTCTATTACAGTTGAGGATTCAGGACGTGGTGTACCTTGTGGTATGCACGCAACTGGTAAAAATACAATGGAGATTATTTATACTAAGCTTAATGCTGGTGGTAAATTTGGTGGTAATGGATATAAGACATCAGGAGGTACACATGGTGTAGGTGCATCTGTTGTTAATGCCCTATCTACTTATATGGAGGTAACTTCATATAGAGATGGTAAGATTCATACTATGAGATTTGAAAATGGTGGTAAGGATATATCTCCTGTAAAGGAAATAGGAACAACTAAGAGAACAGGTACAACTGTTACCTTTAAACCAGATCCTATGATTTTTACTACGACTGTATATAATTATGACACTATTAAAAATAGAATTAGAGAAAGTGCATTTTTAATTAAAAATTTAAAAATGACCTTAAAGGATAAGAGAAGCAAAAAGGAAGAATCATTTGTTTATGAAAATGGTATTTCTGAATATGTAACTTTCATGAATATGGGTAAGAAGCCTACTCATCCTGTTGCTTATTTTGAGGGTAGCTATGATGTTCCTGATTCAAAGGAAAAAATTGAAGTAGAGGTTGCACTACAATTTGTTGATTCATATACTGAGGTTATTGGTTCATTTGTTAACAATGTTAAAACAGTTGATGGTGGTTCTCATGTTACTGGATTTAAGAGTGCACTAACTAAAGCATTTAATGATTATGCTCATAGTGCAAAATTAATTAGGGATAAGGATCAATTAGAGGGTGCTGATATTAGAGCAGGCTTAACTGCGATTGTATCAGTTAGAATTGGCGAAAAGATTTTGGAATTTGAGGGTCAAACTAAGGGTAAGCTTGGTACACCTCAGGCTAAGAATGCAGTTGATGCTGTATTAACAGAAAAATTATCTTATTTCTTAGTTGAAAATAAAGAGGTTGCAAATTCAATTGTTGCTAAAGCATTAAAGGAAGCACAGGCTCGTGAGCAGGCTAGAAAAGCTCGTGAGCAGGCTCGTATGGATAAAAAGGATAAGGGAGAAAAGAATATTTCTGCAAAGCTTGCTCCTACATCTGAAAAGAATAAAGAAATTAACGAGCTATATTTAGTTGAGGGTGATTCAGCCGGTGGTTCTGCAAAGCAGGGTAGAGATAGAAGATATCAAGCAATTCTACCTCTAAGAGGTAAGGTATTAAATACTGAAAAGGCTAATGCTGAATCAGCTTTAAAGAATGAAGAAATCGCAACAATGATTTATACTATTGGTGCTGATTACGGAGTTAATTTTGATTTAAAGAAATGTAATTATAAAAAGATTATCATCATGACCGATGCCGATGATGATGGTGCTCATATTCAGGTATTATTATTAACATTCTTCTTTAGATATATGAGACCTTTAATTGAGGATGGAAGAGTATATGTAGCTATGCCACCTTTATTTAAGGTAACTAAGCGTGGTAAAAAGGAAGAAATTAAATACGCTTGGAGTATTGAAGAAAAGGATAAGATTGTTGCTGAAGCAAAATGCCAAACTATTATACAACGATATAAAGGTTTAGGTGAAATGAATGCTGAGCAATTATGGGAAACTACAATGAATCCTGAAACTAGAACTCTAGTTCAGGTTAAGCTAGAGGATATGACTGAGGCTGAATCTCAAATTGAAATCCTAATGGGTTCTGATTCAGCAAGACGTCGTGATTGGTTAGAAAATCACGTATCATTTACTTTGGAGGAGGAATAATATGGCTAAGACACCACTTTCAAAGAAATTAGATGTTTTCTTAAATGAAAAATTTGAAGAATGTAAATTAGAAGAGGTTGTTGGAGATAGATTTGGTAGATATTCTAAATATATCATTCAAGAGCGTGCTATCCCTGATATCAGAGATGGCTTAAAGCCAGTACAACGAAGAATCCTTTATGGTATGCATGCCCTAAAGGTTACATCAACAGCTCAATATAAGAAGTCAGCCCGTATAGTTGGTGAAGTAATGGGTAAGTATCACCCACATGGTGACTCATCAATTTATGAGGCATTAGTAAGAATGTCTCAAAGCTGGAAAATGGGTGTTGAATTAATTGATATGCATGGTAACAATGGTTCAATCGATGGTGATGGACCAGCTGCGATGCGTTATACTGAAACAAGATTATCAAAGAATGCTGATTTCCTATTAATGGATATCGATAAAAATACTGTTCCTTTCATTCCAAACTTCGATGAGGAGGAGGTAGAGCCTACAGTATTACCAGGTAAGTTCCCTAACCTATTAGTCAATGGTGCTATGGGTATTTCATCTGGTTATGCAACATATATTCCAACTCATAATTTAAATGAGGTTGTAAATGCAATTATTGCAAGAATTGATAATCCTGAAATGACTATCGATGAATTATTACAAATTATGCCAGGACCAGATTTCCCTACTGGTGGTATAATTATGGGTCGTGATGGAATTAGAGAAGCCTTCCTAACTGGTTCTGGTACTGTTACTGTAAGATCTAAATATAATATTGAGGATATGGCTAATGGTAATAAGAGAATCGTTATTACTGAAATTCCATATGATACATTTAAATCTAAGACAGTAGAAAGAATGACTCAATTAAAGATTGATGGCAAGCTTCCTGATGTTCAAGAGGTAAGAGATGAATCTGGTAGAGATGGCTTAAGAATTGCTGTTGATTTAAAGAAGGATGCTAATCCTGAGGCAATTATTAATTATTTCTTTAAGAACACAGACCTACAGGCTAATATAAATTACAATATGGTTTCTATTTGTGATAGAAGACCTATGAGATTAGGTGTTCTACCTATTTTAGATGCTTATATAGCACATCAAAAGGATGTTATTACAAATAGAACAAATTATGATTTAGCTAAGGCTAAAAAGAGATTACATATTGTAGAAGGCTTAATTAAGATGATTGATATTGTCGATGAGGTTATTAAGACAATTCGTGCATCTAAAAATAAGGCTGATTCTATCATAAATTTAGTTAATCAATTTGGCTTTTCAAATGAACAAGCTGAAGCTATCGTAATGATGCGTCTATACTCATTAACTAATCAGGATATTGAAGCGTTAAGAAATGAGTTTAATGAATTAACTAAGGCTATTGAAAGATTTAATAAGATTTTAGGCTCTCAAAAGGAATTATTAAAGGTAATTAAGGCTGAATTAAAGGAAATGAATGAAGCTTTACCTACACCTAGAAAGACTGAAATTAGAGATGAAAATGCTAATATAAAGATTGATGAAACTGATTTAATCTCTCGTGAGCAGGTTATGGTATGTATTTCAAGAGATGGCTATTTAAAGAGAGCTAATCTTAAAGCATATAATGCCGCTAAGGTAAATGGATTAAAGCAGGATGATTCTGTATTATATTTACATGAGGTTTCTACTTTAGATACATTATTAATATTTACAACATTAGGTAATTTCATATATTTACCAGTTTATAAAATTCCTGAGGCTAAATTTAAGGATGTAGGTACATTCATATCTACAATTATTACTACAGCTCCAAAGGAAAAATTTGTTTCAGTTTATTGTCTTTCAAGTTTTGATGAGGGTAAGCAGGTATTGCTTGTTACAAAGCAGGGAGCAATTAAGCAAACATTATTAAATCAATTCCAGGTATCTAGATATACTAAGCCAGTTAGAGCTATGAAGCTAGCATCTGATGATGAATTAGTATCTACAGATATTATTAAGGACCCACTTGAAATTATGCTATTTACACATGATGCAGAAGCATTACGTTTTAGAGCAACTGATGTTGCATTATATGGAACTAATGCTGGTGGTGTAAAGGGTATTACATTAAAGAAAAATGATTATGTAGTAAGTGCTATTTATACAAATAAGAATGATGATTTTGTTGTTGTAACATCAAGAAATACAGTTAAGCGTATGAAGGTTGAGGATGTTATATTAACAAAGAGATCTAGATCAGGTCAAAGAATTATTAAGAGTGTAAAGGCTAATCCATATCAGGTAATTGATGCAGAAAAGCTTACTCCAAATCAATATAAGGAAAACGTACCTATTTATTTAGTTTATAAAAATGGTAATGACCAGATGGATGCATTCTCATTAAAATATAATGTTTCAGATTCAGGTAAGCAAATTGAAACTAGTGTTGAGGGCTTAAGTGAATTATTGAAATTATTAATTAAGGAACCATCTAAGCCAGATGTAGCTCCAAGCCCTGATTATCTAGAGGAATTAGCTCCAGCTACAGTATTTGATTCATATGATGATATGGTAGATGAAAAGCCTATTTTAACTCCTAAGAGTGAGAAGCAAGGAAATATCTTTGATGAATTAGATGCTATTTTAGCAAAAGAAACAGGAAAGCCTTTAACTCCAAAGGTTAGTGAAAATAGTGATAATGATTCTAAAAAGGATGAAAAAATAAAATATACTAAGATATCATTATTCGATGATGATAATAATTAAATATGATTATGGAATGGATTGGGATATAGCCCCAGTCCATTTTTTTGGTTTTAAACTATATAATAATTATCTACAAAAGCAAATAATTATGTTTTTTTTAATAAAAAGTAAGAAAAATGGTTCGAATTGTTGCACTTTTGTTGCTAATGGGTTAATATAATATTAAGAAATACAGATACATAACTTAATATTTAGTATTTAATAATGAAATTATTTTTCTATTTTTTATTAAAATTCGATTATAAGATAATTTCATAATTTTAAAGCAAAGGGGTTGTTGCATATGAAAAAAGTTAAAATTTTAATTGTTAGTGTTATCGCATTTGTAGTTTCATTGGTATGGGCATTTGTGTCTACACCAAAAACTTACGCTAGTACAGATATTGTTATCCAACGTACTGATATTATAAGTCATACTTCTATAGACACAGGTGCAGGTAGTTATAACGGATGGTCTTGGAGCGGTCTTTATGGACCTGCAGTAGAATATGGTAATTTTAAAACAGCAAACAATACAACTTTTTCTTTGCATTATACTGGTACCAATGTTGGAAAGGTAATTAGGGCATATGCTAAATTCTATTTATCATCATGCCCAATTGGAACTATTGACATTTGTCGTGGTTCAGTAACAATTGCATCACAGAATGCTGTTGATGACCAATACAATGAAATATCTACTGATTTGACTGCTGGTGCCTCTGACATTGTATTTAAATTGGTATACGGTTCGTATCCTGAAGATTATTATTATTATATTGAAAAAAATAAAGATTTTTATTTTGGTTTAGAATTATTACAAACATCACCAGTTAATATTGCTAATGGTACTGGTGTTAAATCTGTTTATTTATCTACAAATCAAACCGCAAAATCAGGTAGTGCAAGTGGAACAGAATTTGATATTGGTTCAACAGTTTATGCATTTGCAAAACTAGCAAAAGGATATAAGCATAAGTCTGGTTGGACACTTGTTTCTGGTACAGCAGATACAGAAAATGCTATTTATCGTGTTTCAAGTAAAACTGTTGGCTCTTCAACAGTTGATTTTGGAACGATTAGCGCAGACTTAATTTCGTATACAATTGGATACACATTAAATGGAGGTTCAGTTTCTGGTAATCCTACATCGTATAATATAACAAGTAATACAATTACACTTAAAAATCCGACTAGAACAGGTTATACATTTACAGGTTGGACAGGATCAAATGGTACAACACCACAAACTAGTGTAAGCATTGCTAATGGCTCTATAGGAAATAAAGCATATACAGCAAATTGGACTGCAGATACATATACAATAGCTTTTAATAAGAATGCAGAAGATGCAATAGGTGAAACAGCAAGTGTTACTGCTACATATGATTCAACTAGAAGCTTAACTCAAAATGGTTTTACAAGATTTGGCTATAATTTTGCTGGTTGGGCTACATCTAGTACAGGTGAAGTAGCATTTGCCGATTCAGCAACTTTAACAAAGGAACAAGTTAATACTTTATATACGACAGCTAAAAAGGGTGGCACATATACTTTATATGCAAAATGGAAATATGTAGAAGAGATTCAAGCTGTTGTTGATAAGATTAAAGCAATAGGTACTGTTGAATATACAGATGCATGTAAGACAAAAATTGAAACAGCTGAAAGTGCTTATGCTGATTTAGATGATTTATACAAAGATATCATCCCTGAATATTATGAAATATTAACAAAAGCAAGAGCAGATTATGATAGAGCTGGTTTAGTTAAAGATTTAATTGATGCAATCACTCCTTTTGAAATAACTGATGAATGTAAGGATAAAATCGATGCAGCTAGAAAAGCATATGATGAATCTAGTGAATTCGTTCAAGGTATTGTTCCAAATTATAACGATTTAACTAAAAAAGAAAAAGAATATGCTAATGCATACAATGCAATACAATTAATAAATGCAATCGGAACAGTAATTTATCCTGATAGTGGCGATGAAATTGCTGCAGCTAGAGCAGCATATGATGCATTAACACCTGAAGAAAAGAATTTAGTTGGTTATAACAATTTAGCAACTTTAGCTATAGCTGAAGGCTATTATGCTACATTAAGAGATAATTATTTTGCAGAAGATGTAATTGAAAAAATTAAAGCTATTGCACCATTAGAGGTATCTGATGCATGTAAGGCAAAGATTGATATTGCTAGAAATGCATATGATGCATTAGAAAATGATGATCAAAAAGCTTTAGTTTATAATTATGAGGATTTAACAAAGGCTGAGGATGATTATGCTAAGGCAAAGGCAGTTATCGATTTAATTAAAGCACTTGGTGATGTTTTACCAACTGAAGAATGTGGTGAAAAGATTACTGAAGCAAGAAATTCTTATGATAATCTAGCAGCTGATCAAAAACCATTAGTTTACAATTATAAAGATTTAACTGATAAAGAAAATGCAAAAATAGTAGTTGATAAGATTGCTGAAATTACTTCAGTAGATCCTAGCAATGAATGTCAAGAAAAGATTACAGCAACAAGAAATGCATTTAATGCTTTAACAGAATCACAAAAAGCTTTAGTTTTAAATGAACAAAACTTACTTGATGCTGAAGCAGCAAAGCCTGTATCAAATTTAATTCATGCAATTGCACCACTTGATGCAACAGCAGAATGTCAAACAAGAATTGATACAGCAAGAACTGAATATAATAAATTAACTGATGCTCAAATAGCATTAATTTCTAATAAAGATGATTTAGTTGATTTTGAAAAAGCAAAGCCAGTAGTAGATAAAATTGCTTTAATTGGTGATTTAGATAAAACTGATGCATGTCAAGCTAAGATTGATGATGCAAATACTGAATATGGTAAATTAACTAAAGCACAGCAAGCATTAGTATCTAATAAGATTGATTTAGATAATGCTATCACTTCTAAATCTGCAATTGAAAAGATTGAAGCTATTGGAATAGTTACATACCCTGATAGCAAGACTCCTATTGATCAGGCAAGAGCAGCATATAATGCTTTAAATGATACACAAAAAGGATTAGTGTCAGCTGATATATTAAAGGAATTAACTGATGCTGAAGCAAGATATAAGGAATTATATAATCAATTTAGAGCAAATGAGGTTATTGTTTTAATCAATGCAATTGGTACTGTTGAATATACAGATACAATTAAGGGTAAGATTACAACAGCAAGAACTGCATATGATGCTTTAGAAAATGATGAACAAAGAAATTTAGTTACAAATTATTTGATTTTAACTCAAGATGAAGCTTTATATAATTTAGTAGATAATACTGTTAAATTAATTGACGCTATTGGTGAAGTAAAATATCCTGCTAGTAAGGATGCAATTGCTGCAGCAAGAACTGCATATGATGCTTTAGAGGATGGAGCTAAGTCAATTGTTCCTGAAGCTAAGGTTGATACATTAGAAGCTGCAGAAGCAAGATATATTGAATTAGAGGATTTAGCACTTGCTAATAGAGTAAAAGAATTAATTGATGCTATTGGTAAGGTTACTTTAGATGAAGCTTGTAAAGAAAGAATCGATGTTGCTAAAGAAGCCTATGATAAATTAAATGATAGACAAAGAGCAATCGTTGGCTATGATTATTTTGCAAAACTTTCAGCAGCAGTAGGATATTATGATGCCGAATGGGATAATTATTGTGCTGAAAAGGTTAGAAAGCTAATTATTGCAATTAAGCCACTTGAAATTAGTGATGAATGTAAGGCAAGAATCGATGCTGCTAGAACAGCATACGATGATGAGAAATTCACTGATGCACAAAGACAATTAGTAGCTAATTATGATGATTTAGTTAAAGCAGAAACTGATTATAAAGCTGCTAAGAAAGTAGTTGATTTAATTAAAGAATTACCTACTACATTACTAGATGCTAGAACAGAATATGACAAATTAACTGATGATCAAAAGAAATTAGTTTATAACTATGAAGATTTATTAAAAGCTGAAGCAGCAGGCGTAGATGCAATAATTGAAGCAATCAGTGAAGTTACATATACAAAGACTTCAAAAGATAAGATTGACGCAGCAAGAGAAGCTTATAATAAATTAACTGATGATCAAAAGAATAAAGTAACAAAATTACAAACTTTAATTGATGCTGAAAGTTCATATCAAACAGCAAAGACAGCTGCAATCAATAATGTAATTGATAAGATTGGACAAATCGGAACTGTAGAATATACAAAGGCATGTAAGGCAAAGATTGATGCAGCAAGAAGCGCATTTGATGGTTTATTATGTGATGCTGATAAAGCTTTAGTTACAAATAAGCAAACATTATTAGATGCAGAAAGCGCATATCAAACATTAAAAGAAGCACATGCAGCAAGTGATGCAGTAGATGAATTAATTGATGCAATTGGAACTGTAGCATATACAGCAGATTGCAAGGCTAAGATTGATGCTGCAAAAACAGCATACAATGCATTAACACCTGAACAACAGGCATTAGTAACAAAGTATGATGATTTAGAAGCAGCAGATGCTTTATATAATGCAGTAGATGGTGTAGTTGCAAAGATTAATCTAATTCCTACTCCACTTACAGTAGCAAATGATACAGCAAAGGCTATTAATGATGCAAAGGCATTATATAATGGATTAGATGATACACAAAAGGGATTTGTACCAGAAGATGCAAAGGCAAAATTAGATAATAATGACGCAGCATATCAGATTATGGTGTTAATTGATGCAATTCCTGCAACAATTAGTATTGAAAATGAAGCATGTGTAAATGCAATTAATCAAGCTAAGGATGCATATAATGCTGAAGGTGTAACTGATGCACAAAAGGCATTAGTAGCAAATAAGGATAAATTAGATCAAGCATTAGCTACAATGAAGACTCAACAAGATCAAAAGGCAGCTGGTGATGTTGATACATTAATTAATGCAATTGGTACTGTAGCATATACAGCAGATTGCAAGACAAAGATTGATGATGCAAATACAGCATATGTTAAGTTAACAGAAGCACAACAAGCATTAGTAACAAATAAGACTACATTAGATCAAGCAATAGCAAAATATAATGCAGTTGATGCTGCAGTAAAGGCAATTGATGCAATTGGTACAGTTGAATTAACTGATGCATGTGAGGGAAAGATATTTGCAGCATTACAGGCACTTACAAATTTAGGTACTGATAAAGACTTAGTTCCAACAGCAAAAAAGACTACATTTGAAGATAAGGCTGGTGCTTATTCAACAATGCTAAAGATATCTGAAATTGGTGATTTAGCTTATACAACAACTTGTATGAATAAGGTTGATGAAGCAAATGATGTATATTTAGCATTATCAAATGAAGCAAAAGCAATGGTAACTAATTATCAAACATTAGAAACTGCAATTAATACATTAGTTCCAGTTCACAAGTTTGTAAAAGCAGCAAATGATATTCCTTCACCATTAGTAGTTAATGATGATACAGCAAAGGCTATTGATGATGCAAAGGCATTATATAATGCATTAAATGATACACAAAAAGAATTTGTACCAGAAGATGCAAAGGCAAAATTAGATAATAATGACGCAGCATATCAGATTATGGTATTAATTGATGCAATTCCTGCAACAATTAGTATTGAAAATGAAGCATGCGTAAATGCAATTAATCAAGCTAAGGATGCATATAATGCTGAAGGTGTAACTGATGCACAAAAGGCATTAGTAGCAAATAAGGATAAATTAGATCAAGCATTAGCTACAATGAAGACTCAACAAGATCAAAAGGCAGCTGGTGATGTTGATACATTAATTGGTGCAATTGGAACTGTAGTATATCCAACTAGTGAAACTGCAATTAATGCAGCAAGAGCAGCATATAATGGTTTAACTGGTGATCAAAAAGCATTAGTTACAAAGCTTGCCACATTAGAAGCTGCAGAAGCAGCATATGCTAGCCAAAAGGCTAACCATGAAGCAGCAGATGCAGTGGATGCATTAATCGAATTAATACCTAATCAAGTAGTATATACTGATGAATGTGAAAAGGCAATAACTGATGCAAGAACAGCATATGGTAAATTAACAGCTGACCAAAAAGACCTAGTTGATTACTTGCCTGAATTAGAAGACGCTGAAGATGAATATGCAGCATTAAAGGCTGACCATGAAGCAGCTGATGCAGTGGATGCATTAATCGAATTAATACCTGATCCAGTAGTATATACTGATGAATGTGAAAAGGCAATAACAGATGCAAGAACAGCATACGGTAAATTAACAGCTGACCAACAAGACTTAGTTGATTACTTACCTGAATTAGAAGACGCTGAAGAAGCATATGCAGCATTAAAGGCTGATCATGAAGCAGCAGATGATACAATCGCTAAGATTAATGCAATAGGTACTGTAGCATATACAGAAGCAACTAAGACAAAGATTGATGCAGCCAGAGCAGCATATAAAGCATTAACAGCAGATCAAAAAGCATTTGTAAGTGCTGAAACATTAAAGACATTAACAGACGCTGAAGACTTATATGCTAAGCTAGAAGCTGATAATACAAAGGCTCAAGCTGTAGTAGAAAAGATTAATGCAATTGGAACTGTTACATATACACCTGAATCCAAGGCTAAGATTGATGCAGCAAGAACTTCTTATAATGCATTAACATCTGATCAAAAGGCATTAGTAAGTGCTGAAACATTAAAAGTATTAACAGATGCTGAGGGCTTATATGCTAAGCTAGAGGCTGATAATAATGCAGCAGCAGCTGTAGCAGCAAAGATTAATGCAATCGGTACAGTTACATATACACCTGAATCTAAAGCATTAATTGATGCCGCAAGAGCAGCATATAATGCATTAACAGCAGA
>DJXM01000077.1 GCA_002449755.1 Caryophanales bacterium UBA7004 | reverse complement strand
ACTTGCTCGTCAAGTTGGTGTTCCTTACTTAGTAGTATTCTTAAATAAGTGTGATATGGTTGATGATGAAGAATTAATCGACTTAGTAGAAATGGAAACAAGAGAATTATTATCTGAGTATGACTTCCCAGGTGATGAAATTCCAATTATCCGTGGTTCTGCATTAAAGGCTCTTGAAGGTGATCCAAAGTGGGTTGCAAAGGTTGAAGAGTTAATGGA
This sequence comes from Caryophanales bacterium UBA7004, assembly GCA_002449755.1. Lineage (GTDB taxonomy): Bacteria > Bacillota_I > Bacilli_A > Acholeplasmatales > Anaeroplasmataceae > Anaeroplasma. Next base: position 10,829 of record DJXM01000077.1, on the reverse strand, counting down.
TACTGTAGATGAGTACATCGCTACTCCTGAAAGACAAACAGACAAGCCTTTCTTAATGCCTATCGAAGACGTATTCACAATCACTGGTCGTGGTACAGTTGTTACAGGTAGAGTTGAAAGAGGTCAAGTACGTGTTGGTGATACAGTAGAAATCGTTGGTATCAGAGATACTCAAACTTCAGTTGTTACTGGTGTTGAAATGTTCAGAAAGTTATTAGACTATGCTGAAGCTGGTGATAACATTGGTGTATTATTAAGAGGTATCAACCGTGATGACGTACAAAGAGGTCAAGTATTAGCTAAGCCAAAGTCAGTTACACCTCATCACAAGTTCACTGCTCAAGTTTACGTATTATCTAAGGACGAAGGTGGTCGTCATACTCCATTCTTCTCTAATTACCGTCCTCAGTTCTATTTCCGTACAACTGACGTAACTGGTATCATTACATTAGATGCTGGTACTGAAATGGTAATGCCTGGTGATAACACAACTATGACAGTTGAGTTAATTCACTCAATCGCTATGGAGCAAGGTACTAAGTTCTCAATCCGTGAGGGTGGTAGAACAGTTGGTGCTGGTTCAGTAGTTTCTATTATTGAATAATCAATAGCATAAATATTATAAGGACGTCTTTGGGCGTCCTTTTTCTTGTTTAATGCTTATTCTAGTTGTATAATCAAATTATATAAGGAGATGGAAGAATGAATATTAGATATTATTGTGAGCATATAGCATTTAGAGATATGTTTTCTAGTGATCCTGTAAAGGTTATTACAAGATTATTAACAGAAAAAGAAGAATTTATTTATAATGTATTTCTTAAAATATATGATGAAAAGCAAGAAGCTTTTCCTTATCAAGCAAAGGATTTTAAGGTTGATATTAAAAAGAAGGATCTTTTTGAATTTATTATAATTACATTACCTGAGTCTTTTATGGCACCTACATTATGCTATAAGATAATTTTGGCATATTCATTCCAATTAGATTTATTTCAATATTTTACTATAGAGGATGCTAATGATAATAGGCTTGGCGAATATAAGGTATTATGTGGCTGGATAGAAAAGAATCATTATGTATTTACTAATATAAAGGATAGTGAAGAAGAAAATATCGAAGAAAAGATATATGATACTATTATGGTAGGATAGGAGCTTAAATAGCTCCTTTTTTTCTCAAAAGAAAAAGTACTACATTTGAGTAGTACTAAATCTTTAAAGATTATTCAGCCTTAGCTTTTTCGTCTTTCTTTAATGAATCTCTGATTTCAGTTAATAAGCTAATCATTACTTCATCATTTGTAGGTGCTGCTGGAGCTGGTTCTTCACCTGCGGCTTCAACTTCTTCAGCAGTTGCAACTTCACCCTTAGCTCTCTTAGCAGCTAATTCAGCCTTAGCCTTTTCACGTGCCTTTTGAGCCTTAACTGCAGCTCTTACGATTAAGAATAATACGAATGCTACAATTAAGAATGAAATGATTGCATTGATGAATGTACCCCAGTCAATAACTGCAGATAGGTTATAAGTGAATGTTGTACCATGAAGAGTATACTTAGAAAGGATTGTGCTCTTAGCGCCTTCTACAGCTGAAGTCCAACCTGCATCAGCAGGAGTTAAATCAGGATAGTTAGCTTGAGCAAGCTTTACACCTAATGCTTGAAGCTCAGATGCTTGGAAGCTTTGTCCTAAGCCGATTTGAGCATTAAGACCCTTTTGTGCATCATTAACTGCAGGTAAAACAGTTACTAAGCCCTTTAAACCACCTGGAACAGCCCATGTAGTAACACTTAATAAAATGTTAACTAAAGCAGTTACGATTGCAGAGAATGCACCACCGATAACAACACCGACAGCCATATCTAAGATATTACCCTTAGAAATGAAAGCCTTGAAATCTTTAAAAAATTGTTTCATTTTTCTTTTTTCTCCTTTATTAAATTTCAATTAAAATTATATAACTTATGCAATAAAAATTCAAATTTTTTGTTTCTTATTTTAAATTTATTTATGTTATTGGTATGAGTGTAGAATATTTAGTGAATTATTGAATTTTTTTAAAAAAATAGTTGACTAACATAAACCTTAGAAATATAATGAAAACATAAATAAACCAAAGAGAAGGGTGTAAGATTTATTTAGCGCATTCCAAGAGAGCTAGTGGTGGTGAGATGCTAGTAATAAGCGGATTTAAATCGTGGACCTTCGAGGGCAGGGTGAATATAGTAGCCTGAGCCGGGTGCTCCCGTTACAGAGCAGGGGTGTGTTGGCACTCTGTATTGAGGTGGCTTTTTTAAAGCAATTTAGGTGGTACCGCAGGAGTATTTTTTGAAATTATACGCTTGTCCTAATGATATTAATATCATTGGACGAGCGTTTTTTTATTTATTAGGAGGAAAAGAAAATGGAACCAAAATTAAAGGAATTAAGAAAATATACTGATTATGATTTAGTACCAGTATATGAAGAAATTTTAAGTGATTCAGTTACTCCACTTAATGTCTTAAGAAATATTAAAGAAATAAGTGAACAATTTTATTTGTTAGAATCTGTAGATCCTTCAAAATTTTCTAGATATTCATATTTAGGATATAACCCAATCCATAAAATATCTTGTAAGGATAATAAGGTTATATTTGATGGTTATGAATATTATTCAAATAACCCAATAGATGAAATATCTAAGAAATTAAATGAATATAAGGCTCCAAGGCTTAATAATCTTCCTCCATTTTGTGGTGGGTTTGTTGGATATTTTGCATATGATTCATATAAATATTTAGAGCCTAAGCTTCAATTTAAATCTAAAGATATAGCTAAATTTAATGATTATGAGCTATTGATGTTTGATAAGGTTATTTGCTTTGACGCATTTAAGCAAAAAATAATTATTATTTGTAATATCCATACTAATAATTTAGAAGAAGAATATGAATTAGCAAAAAAGAATATTAAGGAAATAAAAAAGCTAGTATTAAAAATACCTAAGATAAAAAATGAAAAAATTAAAATAATTAAAAAGCCTGAATCTATTGATAATAAGGATGAATATATTGAAAAGATTTTAAAGGTAAAAAAGCATATATATGATGGTGATATATTCCAATGTGTATTTTCAAGAAGATTAAAAGGAAAAATAGAAGGTTCTCTTTTTGAGGCTTATAGAAATTTAAGAAGCATTAATCCATCTCCTTATATGTATTATTTAAAAAGCAATGATATTGAAATTGCAGGCTCATCTCCTGAAACATTAGCTATGAAAACAGAGGATACAGTTATGACATTCCCTATTGCTGGTTCTCGTCCTAGAGGAAAGAGTGAGGAATTAGATATTGAAAACGAAAAGGATTTATTATCTGATGAAAAGGAATTAGCTGAGCATAATATGCTAGTTGATCTAGGAAGAAATGATGTTGGTAGAGTCTCAGAATTTGGTAGTGTTAAGGTATTAGAATATATGAAGATATTAAAATATTCTCATATTATGCATATTGTATCTACTGTAATTGGTAAGGCAAAGAAAAATGTAAATTCATTAAAATGCCTCCAATCAATCCTACCTGCAGGTACATTATCTGGAGCTCCAAAATTGAGAGCTTGCCAGATTATAGATGAATTAGAGGTAGAAAGAAGAGGTATCTATGGAGGTGCCTTAGGCTATATTGATTTTACTGATAATATGAATATGTGTATTGTTATTAGAACAATAATAAAAAAGAATGATGATGTATATTTACAGGCTGGTGGTGGAATCGTAATGGATTCTAATCCAGAGGCTGAATTTGTTGAAACTGAAAATAAGGCTATGGCACCATTTAAGGCGTTAGAGGCTGCAGGAGGTAAATAAAATGATTTTATTAATAGATAATTATGATTCATTCTCATTTAATTTATATCAATTTATAGGAACTATAAATAGTGATATTAGGGTTATAAAAAATGATGAGATGTCAGTTGATGAGATAATCAAATTAAATCCTAGTCATATTATTTTATCTCCAGGTCCTGGTAGACCTAAGGATAGTGGTGTAATTGAGGATGTTGTAAGAAAAATCCATAATATCCCTATCTTAGGTGTTTGTTTAGGTCATCAAGCTATTTGTGAGGTATTTGGACTAGAAATAGTAAATGCTAAAAAAATATGTCATGGTAAATGTGATACTGTTAGGATTGATAATGAATCTAAACTTTTTAAGGGATTAGATAAAGAAATAAAGGTTGCTAGATATCATTCATTAATTGGTATGGGTGAATCAAACGAATTAAAAATAACAGCGGTAAATAGCGATTTAGAAATAATGGCTGTTGAGCATAAGAAATATCCGATTTATGGATTACAATTCCATCCTGAAAGTATATTAACAAGTCAAGGAATGGATATATTAAAAAATTTTTTAAGTGAGGGAAAATAAAATGAAGGAATTATTAGTAAAATTAACTGAAGGTAAGGATTTAACTGAAAAGGAAATGTTTGATGCTATATTAAGCATTATGAAAAATGAGGTTGACCCTGCAATGACTGGTGCTTTTCTTACAGCATTATCAATTAAGGGAGAAAAGCCTAATGAGGTAGTTGGTGCTGTAAAGGCAATGCTTGAGGTTGCTGAAATCATAGATCCAGGCTATGATGTATTAGATATTGTTGGTACTGGTGGAGATAGATCATTTTCATTTAATATTTCATCTGTATCAAGCTTTGTTATTGCAGGTGCTGGTATAAAGGTTGCTAAGCATGGAAATAGAAGTGTATCTTCTAAATGTGGAGCTGGTGATTTATTTGAGGCTTTAGGTGTTAAATTTGATTTTGCATCTAGATATGCTAAGCCTGTATTAGATCAAGCAGGTCTTGTATTCCTATTCGCTCCTGTTTATCATAAGGCAATGAGATTTGTAGGACCTATTAGAAAAACATTAGGTATTAAAACAATTTATAATATCATGGGACCATTAATTAACCCTATGAATGCCTCTCATATGGTTTTAGGTGTTTATAAGAAGGAGCTTGTAAGACCTGTATGTGAGGTTTTAAGAAAAAAGGGCCTAAAGGGAGCTATGGTTGTTTATGGCTTAGATGGAGTTGATGAAATCTCTGTTGCAGGTAAAACATATGTTGCGGAATTCTGTAATGGTGGAGATATAACTGAATATGAATTAGACCCTGTTAATTATGGCTTTAATTTATGTAAGCATGAGGATTTAATTGGTGGAGATCCTTTAGTTAATAAACAAATTGCTTTAGATATTTTAAATGGTGTTAAAGGTCCTAAAAGAGATATTATTGTATTAAATAGTGCTTGTGCTATTCATGTGGCAACAGGTAGAACTATTAGTGAATCAATTGAAATCGCTAATGATGTAATTGATAGTGGTAAGGCAATGGCAGTATTAAATAAATTAGTAGAGGTAACAAATGATATTAGATGATATTGTAAGGGATAGAAAAAAGGATTATGAAAAAAGAGTTCTTGATTTACCTTTAGATATATTAAAAGAAAAAATTAAAATAGATGATAATCCGAAATTTAAGTTTTATGATTTATTTAAAAATAATGATTTCATATATATTTGTGAATGTAAGCATAAATCACCATCTAAGGGAATAATTAAAGAGGATTATAATTATTTAGATATTGCCAAAGAATATGAAAAATATGGAGCTAGTGCTATTAGCTGTCTAACTGAGCCTAATTATTTTTTAGGTAGTGATAAGCATTTAATTGATATTAAGAATAATGTTAACATTCCTGTATTAAGAAAGGATTTTATCTTTTCTGAATATCAAATATATGAATCTAAACTAATAGGTGCTGATTTAATATTATTAATTTGTGCTATCTTAGATTTTGATACATTAGCTAGATATATAAAATTAGCTCATAAATTAGGCTTATCATGCCTTGTTGAAACACATAATGAGGAAGAAATAGAAATGGCTATAAAGGCTAAGGCTTTAGTTATAGGTGTGAATAATAGAAATCTTAAGGATTTTAGTGTTGATACTAATTTAGCTAAGAAATTAAGAGAAAAATATAAGGATGTTATTTTGATTTCTGAAAGTGGAGTTAAGGATTGTAACGATATTAAAGAAATTAAAAGAGCTGGCTTAAATGGTGTTTTAGTAGGCGAGGCATTAATGAAATCAAATGATATTAAAAAAACATTAGAGGAATTTAAAAATGCTAATTAAAATATGTGGGCTTAAAAGAATAGAGGATATTGAATATGCTAATATTTTAAAGCCTGATTATATTGGATTTGTTTTTGCTAAAAGCAAAAGAAAAGTAAATATTGATTTAGCTTTAGAATTAAAGAATAAATTAAATGAGAATATTAAGGTAGTTGGTGTTTTTAGAAATGATAATCTTGAATTAATTAAAGAGGTTATTAAGAATAACATTATTGATTTAATTCAATTGCATGGAGATGAGGATGATTCTTATATTTTAAAAATAAAAGAATTTACTGATTTAAAAATAATTAAAGCATATAGAGAAAGTATTTATTCTGATTATTCATTATTTGATAATGAGGACCCAGGAAAGGGGATTGTATTTGATTGGAATAAGATTAATACGAATAAGCCATTCTTTTTGGCTGGTGGGATAAATATAGAAAATATTGATAAAGCATTAAAGGTTAATCCATATTGTATTGATGTTTCAAGTGGAGCTGAAACAGATGGATTAAAGGATTTTAGGAAAATGGAAGAATTAATAAAGAGGTGTAGAGATTATGAGTAATACTAAATTTGGTGAATTTGGTGGTCAATATGTACCTGAGACACTTATGAATGCGGTATTAGAATTAGAAGAGGCATATGAAAAATATAAAAATGATCCAGAGTTTTTAAAGGAACTAGATGAATTATATAGAGAATATGCTAATAGACCATCTAGATTATATTATGCTAAAAAGCTAACAGAGGAATTAGGTGGTGCTAAGATCTATTTAAAAAGAGAGGATTTAAATCATACAGGTAGCCATAAGATTAATAATTGCCTTGGTCAAATATTATTAGCAAAGAAGATGGGCAAAAAGAGAATTATTGCTGAAACTGGTGCTGGCCAGCATGGTGTCGCAACAGCGACTGTATGTGCCTTAATGGGTATGGAATGTGAAATATTCATGGGCGAAGAGGATACTAAAAGACAAGCATTAAATGTATTTAGAATGGAATTATTAGGTGCTAAGGTTCACGCTGTTAAAAGCGGAACTAGAGTATTAAAGGATGCGGTTAATGAATGTATGAAGGAATGGAGTAATAGATGTGATGATACTTTATATTTATTAGGCTCTGTTATGGGACCTCATCCATTCCCAACAATTGTTAGAGATTTTCAATCTATAATTTCAAAGGAAATTAAAGAGCAAATATTAGAAAAGGAAGGTAGACTTCCTGATATGGTAATTGCCTGTGTTGGTGGTGGATCTAATGCAATGGGTGCATTCTATAATTTTATTAATGATAAGAGTGTTGCCCTTGTTGGTTGTGAGGCTGCAGGCTTAGGTATTGATAGTGGTAAAACAGCCGCAACTATTACAACTGGTAAGGTTGGTATTTTCCATGGAATGAAATCAGTATTTTGTCAAAATGAATATGGCCAAATTGATGAGGTATATTCAATCTCTGCAGGCTTAGATTATCCTGGAATTGGACCTGAGCATGCTTATTTAAATTCAATTGGTAGAGCAAAATATGTACCTATTACTGATAAAGAGGCTGTAGATGCTTTCTTAAAGCTATCTAAAACTGAGGGTATTATTCCAGCAGTTGAATCATCTCATGCCTTAGCATATTGCTTAAAGGTAGCTCCTACTATGAGCAAGGATAAAATTATTGTTGTTAATTTATCTGGTAGAGGAGATAAGGATTGTGCTTCAATTGCTAGATATTTGGGGGTTGAAATCGATGAGTAATTTTAATGATGTATTTAAAAAGAAGGCTTTTATTGGCTTTTTAACTGCAGGTGATCCTAATCTAGAATCAACTGAAACATTCATTGATAAGATGATTGAGGCAGGAACTTCTTTAATAGAAATTGGTATTCCTTTTAGTGATCCTATCGCGGAAGGCTCTGTAATTACTAAGGCTGATATTAGAGCTTTAGCAGCTAATACAACAACTGATAAGATTTTTGATATGCTTAAAAATGTTAGAAAGAAGCATCCTGATTTCCCTTTAGTATTTATGACATATGTAAATCCTGTATTTTCATATGGCTATGATAGATTTTTTAAAAAGGCACAGGAATTAAATATGTTAGGTATAATTATTCCTGATTTACCTTTTGAGGAAAAGAATGAGGCTTCTATAATTGCTAAAAAATATAATCAGGAGGTCATTTCATTAATTGCCCCTACAAGTGATGATAGAATTAAAAAGATAGCTAGTGATTCAAATGGTTTTATTTATTTAGTTTCATCAATGGGTGTTACAGGTATGAGAAGTGAAATCAAAACTGATTTAAATAAGATTGTAACTGAAATAAGAAAATATACTAATACACCTATTGCCATTGGATTTGGTATTTCAAATCCAGTTCAGGCTAAAAAGATGGCTGATATTTCCGATGGTGTAATTATCGGCTCTGCAATTGTTAAAATAATTGAAGAGCATGGAGAAAATGCCGCACCTTTCGTTTATGATTTTTGTAAATCAATTGTGGATTCAATAAAATAATTATATAATTACACCTGAGGTGTTAAAATGATTGATACACATTGTCATTTCTTTGATGAAGCATTTGATGGTGATTTAGATGAATGCATCAAAAGATGTAAGGAGAATAATATAGAAAAGGTAATGATTGTTGGCTTTTCTTATAAAACTAATAGATTGGCTCAAAAATTAGCCCAAAAATATGATTTTTTATATCCTACTGCAGGAGTACATCCTGAGGAATGTAATAATGAATATTTAAGCCAATTTAATGAGCTTAAGGAATTTATTAAAAATAATAAAATCTATGCTATAGGAGAATGTGGTTTAGATTATCATTGGAGTAAGGAATTTAAGGAAGAACAAAAGATTTTATTTAGGCTTCAATGTGAATTAGCAATAGAAAAGAATTTACCAATTATTATTCATTCTAGAGATGCTGATCAGGATACATTTGATATCGTTAAATCCTTTAATGGGAAATTAAAGGGTGTAATGCATTGCTACGGCGGATCATTAGAAATGGCTAAGGAATATGTTAAGCTTGGTATGTATATATCCTTAGGTGGTCCTTTAACATTTAAAAATGCTAAGGAGCCAAAAAGAGTGTGTGATGGAATCCCTCTAGATTATTTATTAATTGAAACTGATTCTCCATATTTAGCACCAGATCCATATAGAGGAAAAAGAAATGAATCTTCATATGTTAGATTTGTATGTCAAAAGATGGCAGAGATTAAAAATCTTACAATAGAAGAGGTAGATAGAATAACTACTAATAATGCTATAAAGCTATTTAATATATAAATAAAGTAAATCCGGTTTATGCCGGATTTTTAAATTAAGTAAAACATAAAAACAATTTGCAAATTTTCTTGAATGTTATAAATTCATATGATATAATCATAGAGCATTTCGTTGTAGAAATGTCCTTGGTTAGACACCTAGTTCTAACCCAAAGACCATAAGGAGGTAAAAGTATGAAGAATTATGAAGTAATGTTCATCCTTCGTTCTAACCTAGACCAAGACGCTATTAAGGCTGAAATCGAAAACACAAAGAAGATTTTCGAGAACAATGGTTCAAAGGTTACAGAAGTTAAGGAGTGGGGCTTTAGAGAGCTTGCTTACGAAATTGCTAATAATAAGAGAGGTTATTATGTAGTATTTGACGTAGAAGCTACTAAGGAAGCTGTTAATGAATTCAACCGTATCGCTGGTTATAGCGAGACTATTATTCGTTCAATCGTTGTTGTTAAGGGCGAATAATTAGGAGGATTCTATATGAATAGAGTATCATTAATAGGAAGAATCACAAGGGATCCTGAAATTCGTTATTCTCAAAATGGCTCAGCATTCTTAATGTTTACAATTGCAGTTAATAGAACTCAAAGAGACGCAAATGGACAAAATGTAGCTGATTTTATCAGTGTTACAGCATTTGGTCAGCAGGCTGAATTTATTGGCCGTTATGTTAAAAAGGGCTTCTTATTAGCTGTTGCAGGAAGAATCCAGACTAGAAATTATCAAGGTCAAGACGGACAAACTCATTATGTTACTGAGGTTGTTGCTGAACAGGTTGAAAATTTAACACCAAGAGATCCTAATGCTCAACAGGTTAATAATTATCAAAATAACCAACCTCGCCAGCAAGGTGGATACTCAAATCCATCATATGGTGCTCAAAATAATGGATATTCTAATCCATCATATCAAAGACAAGAGCAGCCAGCAAATCAAGCTCCTGAATCATTTGATGTTCAGGTTGCTGATGATGATTTACCATTCTAAAAAAGGAGGAACGTATTATGCAAAATAATAGAAGAAATGATCGTGAAAGACGCGGTCGTAAGAAAGTTTGTTATTTTACACAAAACCATATCGAATATATTGATTTTAAGGATGTTGACTTATTAAGAAAGTTCGTTACTGATAGAGGCAAAATTTTACCTCGTAGAGTAACTGGTACATCTGCTAAATATCAAAGAAAGCTAGCTATCGCTATTAAGAGAGCTAGACATATGGCTTTATTACCATTCGTTAAGGATTAGTAATAATTGTTGTTATAATACAAATACAATGTCCCTAATAACACAAACTATTTGTCCCTTATAACATATCAAAAAAGTAACATATATAAATCAGACTATGAACTGGCTCTAAAAAAGTA
>DJXM01000085.1 GCA_002449755.1 Caryophanales bacterium UBA7004 | reverse complement strand
TACTGGGAATCTTTTATGGATACATATTAAAAATCAAAAAAGGAGGTATAAAGCCTCCCTATATAGAAAACACTCTTAAGCTTTAAGCCTAAGAGCATTTCCTAATTAATTATGAAAACATATTGGAATTAATCTTTTATCTTAAAATTATGAATTTAACAAATCCAGTTTCAATTGATTCATTATTAATTACACCAACAGCTAAATATTGATTTTCTTCTAATGAAGATTTTAAAGAATTATAGTCATCTTCATCAAATGTGAAATATCTACCTTGAATGCTTGTTTCTCTGCCAGCATATTTTAGAGTTTCTCTATTGCCATATTCTATAGCATTACAGCTATTATTAGAGTTAACGATTGCCATTTGGCCATCTTGCTCCTCAACAACTGTTAAAATAACAGCAAATCTTCTTTGTAAATCACTAAATGAATAAATTCCACTAGAATAATAACCAATTACAGGTGCATTTTCATCAAATTTTTGAGAGCAATCCTCAATTACTATTTCATCACTAGTTGATGGATGAATTGTATCAAAATAATCAACATCATCACAATTCTTACAAACTCTAACTCTAAGTCCATCTTGTGTTAAAGTAGCTTCCTTTAATGTGACGTATTCATACTCATGCATACTTCTATCACTAATATGTAATCTTTGATCTTGATCAATAAATACGTAAACACCTTCACATCCAGAAGTCTTTACTTCTGCAACAGTCTTTACATCACGATATGTAAATATATCTACTAAATCATATGTCTTACCTTCAAGAGTTAATTTATATTTAACCTCATATTCATTAATAGTTTGATATTCAAGCTTAAATTTTCCATCATTAGAAACGATATTTTGATATCCATTTTCACCTCTAAATCGATCTGATTCAAATGTCATTAAAAGCTTAGAACCATCATAAATATATCTAATTGAGATACTCTTAGAATCAATTGTTCTAAAATATGGGAATGATGAAATATATGAATAGTCTACAGTACCTTCATAATAATACTTAGTATCATTTTCTAAATAATAATATACTGTTCTTGCATAATATTTTACATCACCAGTAGCAACATTTGTTCTCTTTAGATAAATTTTCTCAGACTTTAAGATATCTTTTTGAACTAATGTATTAAAACTAGAATCTTCTGAATTTTGTGATTCATTTTCAATCTTTCCATTAGCCTCTTCAGCAGTTGCAAGCTCTAAAATATAAGGAACATCAAGATTACCGTTATAGATATAATATTCCTTTGTCTTAGTATCATAAACTAAGTTGTTTGCAATATTTACTCTAGTAACATATTGAGGTCCTTCTTCAGTATTTGCATAAAGTGAAGTATTCTCGTTAATATAAATTTCAATAAGATCTAAACCTTCAATAATTTGGGCAGATAATCCATCTCTTAATTCAAATACTAAATAATATGAAGTACCTAAATTACTAATGTATGGCCTATAATCTTCATTTGCTTTCTTTAATATTTCATTTAGCTTAGAATAAGAGATTGGAGATGTTCTAATAACTGTATATTCATCTCTCTTAGAATAGCTGAATGTTAAATTAGTCTTAAATGTCTTATTAAATGTCTTACCAAAAATATCATTTTCTTTACTAATAATTAATGGTTCAATAGTTTTTTGAGCCTCTTCCATCTTAGCATTAATTAATGCCATAGCATTTTCTGCAGGCTTAACAGTAACATCTACATCAAAACTAAAGACTGCCTTGAATTTTAATTCTTTCATTTCATACTTATCATTGAATGTAATAGTCATATCAATATCATTAAGCATAGCCTCCACCGTTGCCTTAGGAGGTAATAATGAAGCTGGTTGTGTAGATGATTGCTGGCTTTCACCTTGAGTTGCAAGCTGAGGTCCTGAAGGTGCTTTAATCATAGATATGATTTGTTCCATCTTCATATTGCCAAATCCATTAATCATTTCAACTATACCTTCAATACTGAATTGATTATTAGGTATTGATGCTAATAATTCAGAAATCTTAAGATTCTTATATTGTTCAATCATTGCCTTAATTTGAGCAGGAGTTGTACCAGCAGGTACCTTAATGCCATATGCTGTAGTAGCTGTATCATAATAATTCAATGCAAAATTAATTAAACCATCGATATCAATACCAAATGCTGAAATTTCAGTAATTAATTGACCTATAGTCTTATCATTAGCATTACCAATGAATAATACTAAATTCTCAAATGCATTTGCATCAATGTATTTATTAATAAATTCCTTAATTGTTAAATTAGTAAAGTCATCATAAAGAGCTAATGCCTTTTCCTTATTGAATGTAAGAACAATATTACCATTTTCTTGCTTTTCATCGATTACTAAATTTAAAATCTTGTCAGTCCAATCATTTAATAGCTTAGTATCGAAATATGTAGTTAATATATTAGAAAGAACCTTATCATCATAATTTAATACTAAATCATAAGATATTGCGCTTCTTGGATCAATATTGTTTTTACTCCAATGGATATAATCACCAATTCCAACATTTTCACTAGTTAATGTATTGAAATCAACACAATTGATACTATCTGAATTATTATTGTATGACATAGTATAAACTTTATTTCCATTAGCTACAATAATAGCACGTGAATTTGCAGATTCATGATTCTGGCTTACTGTAACTTGATCAATACCATCAGTATTTATAAGTTTTACTAAGCCATTAATAATCTTAGCTAGCTTACTTTGTTCTTTATTAGTTTCCTTTGGAAGCTCAATAACCTTAAACTCATCACAAACACTACATTTATAAATCTTATATCCACTAGTATTTAAAGATGGCTTAAATTCTTCTTCTAATACCCAGTTATGAGTTGCTAGTTCTTCTTCAACAAGCTCTGTTTCATTACAACGGCTACACTTAATTAACTTAAATCCTGGAATAGAGCATGTACTTGCCTTTTCTTCAATTGTTTCATAGTTATGACCAAATAATAAGCAAGCATCAGCTGGAGTCATTTGAATAACAACATATAATGAGAAGTGAGAAGTCTTAAATGTAACGAATCCATTAGAATATTTAGCTTCGATAGATTCAGGAATACCTAAATCATTTATATACCAAATAGCTATAGCCTCTGGATCATCAGTTTCCTTTAATGTGTATGGTACTGTAATAGTAATCATACCATCAAATTCACTTACCTGATTTCCATCTGCTTCCATAGAAAAATCAAATACTTCATTAGTACCAATCTTTTCTTTAACAGAATCATCAACACTTAATTGTTCTACATCTACAGTATCTGCATTAATTTTAACGTTTGTTGCATCACCAATACCTGTTAATGTATCCTCATCTAGCTTAATTGTTGCCTTTTCTAATGCTACTGCAGATTCCTTTAATGCATCCTTGGATACTGTTGCTTCTTTAGCAGTTGATGCATCTATCTCCTTCTTTGTAGCGTTACAGTTTTTACATGTATAAGTTACAACATCGCCATTTTTAACTCCATTGTCCCAATCATGTGCATCAGGATTAGTATATTCAACTTCCTTTGTACTATCACAATGCTTACATTCATATAAGTATTTACCTGGAGTTGTACATGTTGCTTCAGTTAAAATCTTTGCTTTATATTCATGTGCTTCATAGTTAGTTTTTGATAATTCGATTTCTTCACCACAGCTATCGCATTTACCAACACTTACGTGCTCATGCTTACAAATTTGACTTTCATCTACTCTATCCTCATATTCAACTAGAGTAATTGCATGAGAAATCTTTTCTATTGTTGTAGTATTTGTATAACCACAAATATCACAAGTATAGACCATAGATCCAGTTGCTTGACAAGTTGGATCTGTTTTTGTCATCTTAACTTCATGATCACCTGAATCAAACTTTTCATTACATCCACTACAAGTATGCCAATGGTTAGTACCATCAGATGACCATGTAGTAGAAAGTGTATGTACGTGAGGCGGATCATTATTTGGCTCTGGATCAGGTGTAGATGGTGTATCAGAACCACCACTGCATGATGCTAAAGCAAATAATGATAATAGCCCAAAAACAGAAAGTAATACCTTCTTTTTCACACTAAAACCTTCCTTCTATAAATTTTTTTGTATCCAAGTTTGTATATGTAGTATAACCCATTTTCATTATGTATGCAACATAAAAACAAAAATAGGACTGTTGTACGATTATGTAAAACTGTATAACAATCCCAATTTTATTCTTCTATTTTAACTTTTCCATCCTTTATAAGGTTAAGCATAATATCTGCAATCTTAAGATCAAATTGAGTTCCCTTATTATTTTCAAGCTCACTAACAATATAATCATTAGATAATCTCTTTCTATAAACACGGCTAGAACTCATGTATAAATTTAAAATTAAGAAAACACTTTTATTAATAGGGTAGAGGAAAGAAAAT
>DJXM01000026.1 GCA_002449755.1 Caryophanales bacterium UBA7004 | reverse complement strand
TACACTACCTATTATTTAATGAACCGATAAATGCTTTATTTTTTAGTCTTTTCTTTTTTCTTCAATAAATTCATACATTGAAGTTGCATCTACTGCTTTAGTTTTAGGATCTAAGGATATAACCTTAACACTAACTGATTTAGTACCAAATTCTACAGTAACAATATCACCAATTTTAAGCTCCTTAGAGGGCTTAGCTGGATTACCATTAACAAGCACACGCTCGTTATCGGCAACTTCCTTAGCTAATGTTCTTCTTTTAATTAATCTTGATACCTTTAAATATTTATCTAGTCTCAAAATTATTCTTCCTTTTTATCATCAGTATTTTCTTCATTATCAGAAGCTGCCTCTTCAGGGGCTGCTTCCTCTTTTACTTCATTATTTTCTTCTTTAGCTTCTTCATTAAATGCAGCCTCAGCATCAGACTTAGTTTCAGCCTCTGCCTTTTTTCTTTCCTCCTCAGCATCACACCAAGAAAGCTTACCTGTCTTACAAATTTCTTCAATATCAGGCTTAGTAAGAGTTTCAACCTTTAATAAATATTCAGCTATATTTGTTAATAAATCTAAATTAGAAGAAATAACTTCCTTAGCTTTAGCATAGCATTCTTCAATAATCTTTCTTTGCTCACGGTCAATTTCAAGTGCAACCTGATCAGAGAAATTCTTTTCCTTTAGATAATCTCTTCCTAAGAATACAGAACCACCTTGAGTTTCATATTGCATAGGGCCTAAATCACTCATACCATATTCAGTAACCATGCTACGAGCAATTCTAGTAGCATTTTGGAAGTCATTAGATGCTCCAGTTGAAACCTCATTAAATGTGATTTCTTCAGCAACTCTACCACCTAAAAAGCCTGTAATAGTTTCAAGCATTTGAGATTTAGTACGGAAGAATGTTTCCTCCTTTGGCATCATTAGGTTATAACCACCAGCTTGTCCTCTTGGAACAATAGTAATCTTTTGAACCTCTGATGCATTTTCAAGCTTTATACCAATAACAGCATGACCTGCCTCATGATATGCAACAAGTCTTCTTTCATGCTCAGTATACTTCTTACTCTTTTTAGCAGGGCCCATCATAACACGGTCGATTGCCTCATCAATATCCTTAATAGAAATAACCTTACGGTTTCCTCTAGCTGTTAATAAAGCAGCCTCATTTAATACATTCTCTAAATCAGCACCAGAGAATCCTGGAGTTCTTGCAGCGATATCGCCAAGCTTTACACCTTGCTCAATATGCTTATTTCTAGCATGAACCTTTAATATTGCTTCTCTTCCTCTAACATCTGGATTAGCAATTGTAATTTGACGGTCAAAACGACCAGGTCTTAATAATGCAGGGTCTAATACATCAGGTCTATTTGTTGCTGCCATAATGATAATACCTGTATTACCATTAAAGCCATCCATTTCAACTAATAACTGGTTTAATGTTTGCTCACGCTCATCGTGGCCTCCACCCATACCAGCACCTCTTTGTCTACCTACTGCATCGATTTCATCGATAAAGATAATACATGGAGCATTATCCTTTGCTGTTTTAAACATATCTCTAACACGTGATGCACCAACACCTACGAACATTTCAACGAAATCAGAACCTGAAATTGAAAAGAATGGTACACCAGCCTCACCAGCAACAGCCTTTGCAAGTAATGTCTTACCTGTACCTGGAGGACCAAATAATAATACACCCTTTGGTACTCTAGCACCAATTTCATTATATTTACGAGGATTTTTTAAGAAATCAATTATTTCTACTAATTCTTCCTTTTCCTCATCACATCCAGCTACATCAGCAAATGTAACCTTAGATGCTGACTTTTTAGCAGTTGATTTAGCAAATTCAAATGCACCACCAGCACCACCTTGGCTCTTCATGATTGATCTAAACATAAAGAATAAGGCAATACCAACTAAAAGATATGGAACAATAGATAATAATATTGATAACCAAACATTAGATGTAAGAGTTTCTAATGTAACCTTTACAGTACTAATACCCATAATTTTAGTTAAATTATCATATGTAATTATACTTACGAAATTCTTTGTTGCACCATCAGCAGTTACAAATGTACCAGTCACCTTATACATTAAGTAATTCTCTCCACCAACAGGAACAGCAGTTACTTCCTTTATATTAGTACCATTAATATATTCCATTAAAGTTGTATAATTTAATTTCTCAGTAGATGAACTATTAGCCATACTTCTAATTAATAAAAATATACCAACAATTGCTAGAATAATAATGATAATAAACATCCAATCAAATCTACGCTTTGGCATCTTGTTATTATTTTCATTCTTTTGTTGCATAACAAATTACCTCCTTAACTATATATTTCTTTTTTTAATACTCCAATAAATGGTAAATTTCTATAATGCTCATTGTAATCTAATCCATATCCTACAACAAAAGCATTAGGAACCAATCCACCAACATATTTAGGAGTAATATTAACCTTTCTTCCTTCAGGCTTATCTAATAAAACACAAATCTCTACACTTAAAGCACCAGAATCCTTAAATAAATTCTTAATAGCATTTAATGTACGACCTGTATCTAAGATATCATCAACAATAATTACATGTCTACCCTTAATATCAGGAATTGAACCATCAATTTTTATAGTACCAGTAGATTCAGTACCAGAATATGAAGAAACCTTCATATATCCTAATGTAATTTCTGTATCTATCTTTCTAACTAAATCAGTCATAAAAGGAACACATCCCTTAAGTAGGCCAATCACTATTGGATCTAATCCATCATAATCCTTAGTTATCTTTTCTCCAAGCCTACTAACTATTTTTGAAATTTCTTCTTCTGAAAAGCAAATACTTTCAATAACGTCTTGCATTTATAACACCTCACATACTAAATATATATCAGCATTATCCTTTTGCTTATATACAATATCACTTTTTAAATAATTATAAATCCATAATACATTACCATTATTATCTAAAATAATCGGAACCTCTCCTCTTTTATATTTAGGATGCTTCCTATCAATCAAAACTCTAGATACTTTTTTATTACCTTCCTTTAAGGCAATAAAATCACCATCATTTTTATTTCTAATCAATAAAGGCAATTCTAGTTGATTATAGCATAATTTAATATATTTAGCATTATTTTTAGGCATATTTTTTGAAAAATAAAATTTATATTTATTTCCATATATTTTAATATCATTAATATTCAAATAAATGCTTTCAAATTGCTTATTTTCTTTTTTACTAATATATATTAAATTGTATTCCTTTATAACAAAATAATTATCCTTTAATGCTATTTCCTTAGTTCCGTTAATACTCTTAGATAAATCTAAAATATCAGAAATAATCGCATTATTTTTTTCAATATTATATCCTTCAAGCATTAATGATATAATATCCTTTTTTAAAGCTATTCTTAAATCCTTAAAATTATCTATATTAATCATTCCATCATTATTAGATAAATATACTTTAGAATCATATCTTATATAATCAAATGATTCATGCAAAAGATTAGAATATTGAATAACCTTATTATATAAATCAGGGCATTCCTTTTCTAACAAAGGAATGACATGATGACGTAATCTATTTCTTAAAAATTCATCAGAAGAATTAGAGCTATCCTCGTACCATTTAATATTTCTCGAATTTAAGAATTCACATATTTCCTCTTTAGTTAATAAAAGAATAGGTCTAATAACTATATATTTACCATCATCATATGAAATAGGCATACCACCATATCCATATAAATTAGAGCCTTCCATCATTTTAATTAGAATTGTTTCAAGCTGATCCTTTGCATGGTGAGCAGTTGCTATAATATTAGTATTATATTTATTAGCTACATCTCTAAAGAAATTATATCTTGCATTATGAGATTCATCATGGAAATTACCATTTCCAGAAAAATGATAATCTAATAATTCAAATGGAATATTTTTTTCCTTAGCATAAGCCTCCATAGCCTTAGCCTCTTCCATTGATTCAATTCTTTTATGATGATTTACATGAGCCAAAATGACTTTATATCCTAATTCATATAAAACTTGAATTAAAGCTAAAGAATCAGCACCACCAGAAACGGCACAAACGACTGGCTTATCAATATTAAGATTATTTGATTTTATAAATTGTCTAATTCTTTCAATCATTTTATGCCTTCCTTTCATATAATTAAATTATACACAATTTAATTTGAAATAATTATGTGAAATTATAAAAAAGGACAATTATTGCCCTTTTTATTTTATTCTTCTTCCGATTGTATCAAAGATGAAATATTTCTTAAAATTAAATTTAATATCCATTCCCTCTTCGATCTTTAAATCTAATGGTGCTAAGCAATTAAAGATACCTTCAACACCAGGTAAGGTAAATCTAATAAGATTATCTCTTCCTGTAAATTCAAAGCTTTCAATATGCATTACATATTTACCATTAGGATTAAATTCAAATGATTCAGGTCTAACAGCAAGCTTAGTATCCTTTGTTAAAATCATTCTTTCACCAAATTCTGGTGTTTTATCATCTAAGAAGATTTGTTCACCAAAATATAGAATTCCATTAGGAACCTCTGCCTCTATTTTATTCTTAGGTGCTTCTATATTTTCTTCTTGAACTGAAGCTTCATCTTCTTGATTATTACTTTCTTCTACTTTCTCAAGGTTATCAGTCTTTTCTTCTTCTATATCAGACCCTTGATTTAATTCCTTAGCCTTTTCAACAGACTCTTCATCATCCTTATATTCACATTGAATGATATTAATAGAAGGATTTCCTAAAAATTCAGCAACGAATTGGTTTTCTGGATTACTATATAAATCCTCTGGTGTACCAAAGGCTTTACCTGTTCCTTCTCTCATTAATAATAAATAATCTGAAATATAGATAGCATCATCTTGATTTTGAGAAACGAATAAAGTTGTAATTTTTGTTTCTCTTTGAATCTTTTTAATTAAATCTCTAGTTTCATTTTTATATCTAACCTCTAGATTAGATAAAGGCTCATCTAATAATACAATTGCTGGTTCCTTTACATACGCTCTCGCAATTGAAACCTGAACCTTTTTATGACTAGTTAAAGATTTAGGCTTCTTATTTAAGATATCTGTTAATCCCATTATTTCAGCAATTTTTAGAGCCTTTTCCTTTGCAATCTTCTTAGGCTCCTTTCTAGCTAATAAAGGGAACATAATATTTTCTAATACAGTTAAATGTGGATATAGCTGATAATACTGGAAAACAAATCCGACATTTCTTTTTTCTGTTGGAACCTTAGTTACATCAGTATCTCCAAAATATAAAGAACCACTAGTTGATTCTAATAAACCTGCTATTAAAAATAAAAGTGATGATTTACCACTGAATGATGGTCCAATTAAACCAGTAATAGACCCTGAAGGGAATTCTACATTTACATTAAGAGGAACAATCTTTTTTTCAGTCACCTTATCTTCATCTACTGTTCTACATAAATTATCTAACTTAATATCCATAATTTAATCACCCACAAAGCATATAAATCAACAAGCTTTGCTTGTTCCTTTCTTATAAGGTTCTCTTTAATTTTATAATCTTTAGATAAATAAATCAAGTAAAAGTCATCCGGGATGACTTTTATAAGAAAGAAAAAACCAGCCAAAATATTGGCCAGTTTATATACTATTTATTGAAAATATTAACCTGATTTAATTCATATTCTTTATTCTTTAAACCAGTAAAAGTAACATTTTTAATATTAACCTCATTAACATAAGATAAAATGATACCTCTACCACTCATTGATTCTAATCCATCCATCATAGCTGGCTTATCAGCTACAGGATTTTCTGCATAATGGAATGAAACATTATCGATTGTAATAGAATCAATTGGCTGTTCAGGTAATCCAAAGAATGTACCAGCAGCTACATTAACATCCTCACAATCAATGTCCTTAAATACGAATTTTCCTAAGTATGGTGTTCTATCATCAACAGGTAGTTTTTCTTTTGAATAAACATATTCTGTATGTCCATCAGGATCACAATAATAGAACATATTAATAACAAGTGGAGTTAAAACCTTTGTCATTTTAATATTTTCAAAGGTAATACCATCAATGATAGCATCCTTACCTCTACCTCTTCTTGTTTTAATTCTTAATCCTCTATCTGTTTGATTAAATAAGCATTGAGAAACTGTGAAATTCTTAATACCACCACTCATTTCAGAACCAAGCACAATAGCACCATGACCAAAATTCATTGAGCAGTTTCTAATATTAAATAACTCACTAGGCTTCTTATACTTTCTACCCATATAAATCTTTCCAGATTTAACTGCAATACAGTCATCACCAACAGAGAAATTTACTCCGATAATATCAACATTCTTGCAAGATTCAGGATCACAACCATCAGTGTTAGGAGAATTCTTTGGATTAACAATTTTTAAATCAATAAATTTTAAATTCTCACTAAAATATGGGTGTAAATTCCAAGATGGAGTATTAGTAACAGTTACACCTTGAAGAGTAATATTCTTACATTTATTTAAGAATACACCTCTAGGTCTCCAAGCAATTCTCTTTGTTCTAACATCTACCCACCAATCAGAATTTTGTGCATTACCATCGATAACACCCTCACCGATAATATTAACATTTTCAACGTTAATACCAGTAATAATACTTGCGAAGCAATCAAGTGGGTTACCTTCCCAAGAGCCTAAATTATATTCATCCTTTTCATCTGATGTATATGTTAAGCCTGGTAATACAGGATAATGATTTCTATCAACATCACCAACTAAACGAGCACCCTTTGCTAATTCAATTGTAATATTGCTTCTTAAGAATAATGGAGATGTATAATAATTACCTTCTGGAATATAAACACAACCATTATCAGGACATGCTAGGATTGTAGCCTGTAAAGCGTTAGTATCATTAGTTTTACCATCGCCTTTAGCACCAAATCTTTTAACATTTAACCAAACTGATTCATATAATGTTTTAATTTTAATTTGTTCTGAATTATTATTTTCTTTTACTGAAATCTCATATTCAGTATTTGGATTTAATCCAAAAATTGAAACAACATTCATATTTGTTTTAGTATATAAATTTCCATTAACAAATAATTCATATTCATTAGTAGTAACTATATCTAAATTTTCCATTTCAAATGTAGCACTTCTTGAAGTGATAACAATTGGTTTAAATTTCATGGGATTCCTCCTAAGCCTGAGCCTCAACTACTATAGGCTCATTATTTTCCATTTGTTTTTTATATTTAATTCTTTGATAAATATTAATTACAGTATTTTTAATTAATATAACAATAGTATCTAAAATTATGTAGCATAATGCATAAGAGAATGGTTCAATACCAGCACCACCTGTTGTACCAAAAGGGTCAAATATGAATCCCTTATAGCCTAAATAGGTAATGATAAAGAATAATGCAAAGGACATTAGGAAGCAATAACCTAAATAGAATATAAAAGCTGAAAAGCCCTTTTGATTATAAACAACATATCTTCTTGTATTATTTCTTCTGCTATATAAAGCTCTACCTAATAACTTAGTTACATAATTTTGGAACAAAGCCAAGAATAATGCAATTAAAACAACTATTGTACCCGAAATTCTCATTATAACAACAGGGTCTGGTGAGTCATAGGTAAAATCAAACCCAATGTCAACACCACCTATTATTATAAAGAAAACGGCAGCCGCAGCTGCCCAATACTTGACAATGGTAATTAATATCCATGATGGAATTTTTGAAAAGATAGAACCAGGTTGTTCTTCAATTTCAATTTCCTCTTCAGTATTCGTTTTCTTTTTTTTCATTATCTGTCTACCTTTTCATAAGTACGGTCGTAGTTAATGAAACCTAAAACTATACCAGCTACTGATAAAACATCACAAACAATTATAGAAATAATTGAAATCAAATAATTGTTAGTGAATTCAGCTAAGTTAGCATTCTTCTTAATGATAACTTTATCAATAATATCTGTATATCCTTCGTTATTAACAGCTTCAGCTACATAATAACCTTCAGAAGTGAACTTATTATAAACAATTGCAGCATAAATATAATATGCAGATAATACAATCATAATACCAGTAAATACTGTAGCAATAACAACAGAACCTAAATTCTTCTTGCCTGACATTGATAACGCATTAAATACGTTAAGAATACCAAATAGCATTAATAAGAAGATTGCAATACCAGTTGCGTCAAATGGCATAGCTGATAGGTTATAAGTATACATTGCCTGATATTCTTCGCTATACTCTTGGAAAGTGAAGTCCATTTGGCCTACAGCAGCAGCATGTGCTACTAAGAAGAAACCAATGATTAGACCAGGAATAGCAACTAATAATGAAGCAAGCTTCATGTTGTTATATTTAAAACCATCGATAAATCCTCCAAAAACATTCTTGAAGTACTTACCTAAACCCTTTAGAGGATTCTTTTTTTCAGGCATCTCTTCATATCTATTATCATCCATAGATAGACACCCCCTTATCTAATTCTCTTTGTTGTTTCAACGTCAAAGAAATGAACCTTTTCCATATCGAAACAAGCATCAAGTTCAGTATTTGTGATCTCACTTCTGTTATAAACCTTAGAAATAAGACTATCTTCACCTAATTTAGCATAAATTAAGTTATAAGCACCTAAGTATTCTGCATAATCAACAGCTAAATGAACATGAGAATCCTTAAATTTAGCTAATGATGCATCATCAATATAGATATACTCAGCACGGCAAGCAAACTTAACTGCCTTACCACGATAGTTACCTAAAATTTCTGCTTGATGTGCAGTTAATTTTAACTTAGCACCTGTAGATTCATGAATAAAATATTCAAGATCTTCATCAATAATACCATCCATGAAATTCATTGGAGGTGTTCCGATGAAACCAGCAACGAATAAGTTTTCTGGATTATCAAACATTTCCTTTGGAGTAGCTATTTGCTGTACATAGCCATCCTTCATAACAACAATTCTTGTTGCTAAAGTTAATGCTTCAATTTGGTCATGAGTTACATATACGAAAGTTGCATTTAATCTTTCATGTAACTGCATTAATTCCTTACGCATTGCTCCACGAAGCTTAGCGTCTAGATTTGATAATGGTTCATCTAGTAAGAATACAACTGGGTCACGAACGATAGCACGACCTACAGCAACTCTTTGACGCTGACCACCTGATAATTGTTTAGGCTTTCTATTTAAGTAAGGAACTAAACCTAAAACTTCAGCAGCCTTCATTACACGTGAGTGAATTTCTACTGGATCAACCTTTCTAATTGTTAATGAGAATGCCATATTATGGTAAACAGTCATATGTGCATATAGCGCATAGTTCTGGAATACCATCGCAATATCTCTGTCCTTAGGTGCAACATCGTTTGCTCTCTTACCATTGATGATAAGATCACCAGAAGAAACACCTTCAAGACCAGCAATCATACGTAAAGTAGTAGACTTACCACATCCAGAAGGACCAGCTAATACGATGAACTCGCCCTTTTGAATTTCGATATTGAAGTCATATACGGCATGGAATCCGTTAGGATATACTTTGTTTACATTTTTTAAAATAACGTCTGCAGCCATAATTTACCTCCTACTTCTTTTCAACCTTTAAACTATTAAGATAGTTATTTAATTTATTAGATTTCATAACACCAATTACTGATGCACTAATAAAGAATGCAGCAGAAATAACTAAGAATACGATAGCAAGGATTCCTCTGAAGTTACCATTTGTAGATAACCAGTGAATAGAATTTGCGCCACCTTCAGTTATAACTGTACCAACATTTTCTCTACCATATGTACCCTTTTCATTCAAATCAGTCATTGAATTCCACTTGTTGTAAGTAGTGATAATAGTTAATGGTAACCAGAAAATTTGTAAAATATTAATACCACCTAAAACTCCTAAGAAAATTGAACCTTTTCTAGAGTAAGTCTTAGTTCTTTCACATGCCAAGAAACCAGATAATAGCATAAAAATATTTAAGAAAATACATAGAATAACTTGAACTGTAATAGCAGCCATACTATTTAAAACAATAAATGACGCCAAAACACCAAATGCTAAACCACCTAAACCTAAGTTATAAGCTAGTTTATTATTTCTATATCTCATCATCTCGACAGAGTTCTTGTCAAATTCAAGATCTGACATTTTACTCATTGTCTTGTTTTTTTCCATTTCATTAATCATTTAGAGCCACCACCTTTTCAAGTTCTTTTCTTCTTTCAGCTGTTGCATTATATTTTGTAATTGAAAGGATGAATAAGAATACTGAATAAACCATAACGGCAACTAAAATTACATCATATAAAATGAATGTAGCAACATTACAATCAAAGCTTGAATATAAATATTCAACTGATCCAGCTGCGCCACCTTCTGGTGCTGCTAATTGATATGCAGTATTTGCATATGATGGATTTTGCATTACAGAGACAATATTATATAGGTTGCTATTTGCAGTGAAATTACTCATAACAGATATACTGTTAATTAAAGTAACAACACCAAATACAATCATAAATAATGTGAATACTGCTGAAGAAATTACATTACTCTTATAATATACTTTTCTAGTATTGTTAGAGAAAATATAAAGAACAGCAACTCCAATTAATGCCAAAATACCATACCATAAAATTAAATCATTTACATTGTTTAAATCTTTTTGGAAATCATAAACTTGCTTCTTGTATTCATTGAAATCATGCTTAAATTCGGCACCATTATTATCAACGAATCCTGATGCAGTTGTTCTTTCAAATAAATTGAATAATTGAGCTTGGTCTGTTTGTAAAGAACCATTTTGAGTATCTCCAACAGCTTCCTCAATTGTTGTAGCAACATTTACATAAATATTACTATATTGTGTTTTAAATGGCAATGCAGAAATAATTATAAAACCTGCAATACATAACATTATTAGATGAAAAACCTTCATTTTATCAATAAGTTTTTTCACGGTATAAAACCTCCGATTTCTGATAGCATCATCCAGAGAGACTAGCTCTCTGGAATCAAACTACCTTTTAATTTAAAAATTATTTTTTTGTTTTAATAACTAAGCAGTTAATGCATATGCTGGAACATATGTATTATCGTTAGAAATTGATTGAGCGTAAGTGTATAATGCCTTCTTGTTGAATACATCAAACTCTTCTAATACCTTAGAATATGTAACAGCTGTACCTTGGCTATTCTTTACTTCGATACCAGAAATAGGGTTGTTATGACCACGTTGAACTGCACTTACCCAACCAGTATTGTTGTTTAACTTATCTGAAGCCCAGAAACCAGTGATTGAAGAGTATTCGTTGTCATTATCCTTATATGACTTAGTATATCCTGAAGGAACTGAAGTATTCCAAGTATAAACTGTGTTATTATTAGAATCCTTTACCTTAGAAATTGTAGCTAACTTTAATACTGTACCATCACCAGCAACGCCTGCTGCAGAACCAACTGTGAATGCAGATTGAATATTAGCAATACCTGCTTGTGCATAAACATTTGTAGCTTGTAAGTTTACACCCTTAGGACGAACGTTACCAACACCATGAGTAGATCCTAAGTAACCTCTTGAATATGACCAGAAATCACCTGATTGAGCAGCAATTGAAGCCTTAACTTTGCTTGATAAGATTGGAGACTTTTCACCAGCTACTAAATCTGTTGAAACATAAATCTTCTTCTCATCGAATGTACCTTCAACTGTATCACCCTTTGAAGTATCTGGTTTAGCCCAATATTCAACTGGACCATAGTTATTAACCATTTGACCTAATTCAGAGAACATAACATCCATTAATCTTACTGCACCATCAACATTATCAGCATTTGAAGGAATTGCCCATGAATTACCCTTTAATGCACGATTAGATTCATAATATCTTGTTAATGTCTTACCAGCTCTTGAAGTAATAGCATCAGATGGCTTCCATTCAGAACCTGTTGCCCAATATGTTAATGGAGGTAAAACAGCTGTAATACCCTTAGATTCATAACCATTATCAAAACCATTCTTACGAGAAGTAGCCTTTGTACCAATACCATCAGAAATGTCATTTGCAGCACATGTTGCAGCTGAATAATCATACATCATGAAACCATAAGCTGAATCAGCTAAAGTCTTCTTATAGAACTTGTCTAAGAAACCTGTTGAGTTACCCTTAGCATTGTTTGCATCAGTATGGAAATCCTTTAAGATTAATCCTTCATCATAAATTTGAGATAAATACTCTAAAGCATCGTAAGTAGCCTTAGTAGTCTCTAATGCGTGAACCTTACCATCACCACCGATATAGAAGTTACCATTTTCACCATCTACACCTTGAATACCCCAAATTTGAGCTAAGTCAAACATGTTATCAACACGGTTGTTAGATGCAGCTCTTGGGAAGAATGTTGTAATTTCAGCATTAGCATCACCAGAAATTAAAGCTGGGTTAGCCTTTACAACTCTCATTAATGCGATTAATTCATCAGCATTGTATGCAGCTGAGTCAGAAATGAATAAATCTGAAGGGTTTGTATAGTAACCATTATCGAATAAATCCTTATAAGCTTCCTTGATATAGTCAATGAATTGCTTAGCTAATGCTTCACCAGTGCAGCCCTTTGCTAATAATTCATTTTGTTGCTTAATAATATTCTTTGTCTTAAATACTGTTACTTCATAAGCCTTGCCTTGGAATAATACTTTTACCTTAGTATCTTCAGCATAGTTATAATCAGCATTTGTAAATGGTTGATAGAAACCACCTTGTACTACGTTAGCAGATGGATTAGCACCACCATTTGTAGTTGTTGTATCCCAACCAGAAGTTGAGTCTAATACCTTTGTAGTTAAAGCAGTATCCATGATGAACATTCTTTCGATATCATCTTGTCCATCAAAATATGGAGTATAGTAAATCTTACCACTCTTTGTTAACATCTTCTTAACATCAGGGTTCTTATCTAAGTAAGCCTTGAAGTTAGGCATCTTACCATTATTGATATAGTCATCTAAAGCAACTAACTTATCTGTGTTAGCACCAAAATTAGATGTTGTGTTATAGAATAAGTCGATGTTCTCATTTGAGTTAAGATCAGACTTGAAATTATTACCTGAAACAGCTGTCCAAACATCGTTATCCTTAGACTTTGAGTAGTCAGTTGCTTCACGAATTGTTGTATTAGTATAAGATTGGAATGCTCTCCAAGTTGGAAGCATAACACCAGGTGCTAATTGGCTACCATCAAGAGGGTCAGCAACAGTTGATTGACCTTCAGCTCTAGTAACACCAGATGTTGCAGCATAGTTAATGTAAACATCAACTGTACCAGCATCTCCACTATATGTAGGTGCTGCAGGAGCCTCTACATAGTTATGAGTAGTCTTGCTAGTATCAGCTTTTTCTCTTACAACTTTTTCAGTACCAGTACCGCCACAGCTTGCAAGACCTAAAATTGTAGCACCAGCAAGAACTGCTGTGCTTGTTAATAAAAACTTCTTTTTCATTTTTTCTCCTTTTTCCTTTTCTTTTTCTTTTTTTTGTTTTTTTTATTCCTTAACTCCACCAACGTTAACACCAGCTGCAAAGTACTTTTGTAGCTTAGGGTATACAACGATGATTGGAATTATTGAACACACGATATAAGCATATCTTAGTGAGTATAAAGAGTAGTTCAAGTTAGAACCACCACCATCTTCCATGTTTCTAATTTGAGTTTCCATTTGAAGATTTAAGTAACATGTAAGAGGTTGATCACTTGGCTTTAATAACATTTGAGCCCAGATATAACCATTCCATCTAGCAACAGCGTAGAACATAGCTACTGTTACGATAGATGATTTTGACATAGGTACATAAACTCGTAATAAAATTTGGAATTCTGTTGCACCGTCAATTGTTGCAGCTTCCTCAATTTCTGTTGGAACACCACTAAAGTAGTTTCTTAATAAGATAATGTTGAATGCATTGAAACCTAATGCAACGATGAACATATATCTATTATCAACGCCAAATCTTAAGAAGTTTTGGTATGTAGGAATCATACCAGCGTTGAACCACATTGTTAATGTAAGCATGAAATTGAATCCACGACCGAATAATAATCTCTTCTTTGATAATGCATAAGCACCTGTAATACCAACTAGCATTGATACTGCAGTACCATAAATTGTAATGAAGAATGCATTACAATAAGAAATCCAGAATGCTTTACCAGTGAAAACTTCAACATAAGCATTTAATTGGAATCCTAACGGAATAACTGATACCTTAGATGCATCAACATATTCCTTCGCAGAAATAGAGTTCATTAATACGAATATAAATGGATATAAGCAGGCTACCGCAAATACTGTTAATAGCACATAAGATAAGATCTTAAATGTAATTTCTGTTCTATCTAGTCTTTTCATATGCTACCTCCTAGAATAATGATGTAGAAGATACACGTCTACTAATTGCATTTGCACCTAATACAAGGAACATAGCGATAATTGAGTTGAATAAGTCAGCTACAATACCAACTTGTGAATATGTTGCACCTGAGTAATTAGGGTCTCTACCTGACATACGATAAACGAATGTAGATACAACGTCTGCTGTTTCCCATGCATTTTGTTGATCTCCAACTAATAGAATTACCTTTTCGTAACCTACATTTAAAATATGACCTATTCTCATGATTAACATGATTGTTAATGTAGGGGCCATACCAGGGAATGTTACATAACGAATTTGTTGCATTTTTGAAGCACCATCGATTCTTGCTGCTTCATAGCTTGTAGGTGATATAGCAAGAATTGCAGCAAAGTATACAATAGAACCATAACCTGCACCTTCCCATATACCTGAAATTTGATAAATTGGTCTGAAGAGTTTACCACGAGCTAATACTGAGTTGGCATATGTTGCTGTACCACCAGCAGTTTCATAATCTAACCAACCGAATGCCTTACACATACTGTATAACCAACCACCAGCTGCTCCACCTTCAACACCTGCACACCATAATCTAATGATTGTAGTAACAACTGTTAAAGAAACAAAGTGTGGTAAATATGCACAAACTTGAAGAATTGATCTATACCATAAAACTTTAACTTCACTGAATAATAAAGCTAAAATAATAGGAATAGGGAATCCAACAATTAAACCATACATACTGTTAACAAATGTATTTCTAAATGATCTCCAGAAAATAGAGGCATCTGTACCAAAGAAGATTCTATTAAACCAATATAAACCATTCCATAAATAGTTAGTATTTGTGTTATCAGCACCCCACTTGAAACCAGTTAAGATACCATAAACAGGGATATACTTAAATAAAATAAGGAATAATAGCATTGGGATTAATAAAACATACAATCTCCAGTCCTTAGCAAGAGTTACGCCAAGTCTTTTCCACTTATTCTTCTCGACTAGGTCAACAACGTCTTGATTTGTCTCGACAGTTTTTTGCATTTAATACACCATCCTTTAAAACTATTTTTTCTCCGATTCAGCAACAGTTTCGTCTTCTTGTTTCGATTCTTCTGTTTCTGATTCATTGCTTTCGGCTTTTACTGAGTCAACACCTGATTTTCCATTCCCCAAATTCCTCAAGTATTCAGCTTCAGCATCAGCCAATTTTTTATCATCAACGAGTTTATCAACGGCATTGTTGATAATTCCTTGTGATCTAAATATAAATGATCCCACAAAGCAAACGACTAATCCAAATAAATTATAGATAAATCCTTGCTCAATATAATATGCATAATACACATACTCATTTTGAGTTGTTATTACATTTTCTCCATTAACAAGCTTTCCTCTTGAAACATTATAATAATCACCAATATCAGACATCTTTAGAAGATTGCCTGATGATATCAATCTATATACTACGTAATGAACTACACAGTATAAGACATAATCCATAATTATTATTAATATAAGCTTCCAAGGTGTAGCTATAATGCTCTTAGTTCTATGATTTCTATAGAACAATACATTTATACCTACAGTAGCTAGACCACACATTTCAGCTATAAATACTCGCCAATCATAAGCATCAGCTAAATATTTTATTTCACCAAGTGATCCACCAAGCCATGTTGAAAGTGCTAAGAATGGTATTACAACCAACCCCCATAGATTCCATCTTGTCACAGCAAAGAATACTATGAATAGTGCAAATGCGATAGTCGGAGTTCCACTTAATATTGTGGAAGCAAATCTCTCGGTAAGGCCCTCAAGCAATACGCCTAATACAGTTAGCAAAACTAAGTCCTGCACCATATAAACTTTAACGCTTTTTTTCATACTACCTACCTCAAAATCAACTACGCAAATTTCATACTTTTCGTCCTCACGAAAAATAGACGCAGTTATAGCGTTTTCACAACTTGTACATAAATTTTAACATTATCTCACATAATAGTCAATATATTTTTTGTGCAAAGTGCACAAAGAAAATAGCAAATATAATCAACACATTATGTATCAAATGTGATATAATTTTTTTGGGTGATTTATATGAAATTTACAATTGATTCAACATGCTCTATTAACGAAGAATTAAAAAAATTAAATGATGGAGATACATTATTCTTAAAGAATGGAATTTACAATGAAAAAGTCATTGTTTTAAATAATAATATTATTATTGAAGGCGAGTCAAAAGATAATGTAATAATAAAAAATCATGATTGGTTTACAAAAATAATGCCTGATTATAATGAATGCAATACATTTAGAACCGCAACACTTTTAGTTGCAGGTGATAATGTTACTTTATCTAATTTAACAATTAAAAATACATCTACTCCTTCTTCTAAGTATGGACAAGCCTTAGCCCTATATGCTGAAGGAGATAATTTTAAGGCTTTAAATGTAAGATTAAGTGGTGCACAGGATACCTTATTCACAGGTCCGTTACCTAGTGATTTAATTATTAGACATCAGGGCTTCCTACCTGAATATCAGTTAAGAGGTAAAAAATCACGACAAATCTATGATGGTTGTGAAATTATAGGAGATGTTGATTTTATCTTTGGTACAGCTCAAGCACTATTTATTAATTGTGATATTGTTTCTATAGTTGATGAATCAAAAGAAAATAAGCTTGGTTATGTATCAGCACCAGCTCATCCTAAGGAGGATGAATTTGGTTATTTATTCTATAGATGCAATATTAAATCAAATTATAATGATCAAGAGGTATATCTAGCAAGACCTTGGAGAGACTATGGAATGGCCGCTTTTATAGAATGTAATTTAGGAAGCCATATATCTAAGGAAGGCTTTAATAAATGGAATAATACTAATAGAGATAAAACAGCTAGATTTTATGAATATACAGAAAATGTAGATTTATCTAATAGATTACGTTGGGTTCATGAGCTTAACAAAAATGATGCTTTAGAATATGTAGATAATTTCTTTAAGGTAGTTAATTATAAAAAGTAAGCAAAATACCACTTCATACCACTTCAAATTTTTCTGAAGTGGTATTTTTATTATTCTGATTTTTTCATTTTATTTAATGTAATAAATAATAATACTAAAGCTAATATCAATCCTAATAAATCAGCAATAGGTGCGCTCCATAAAAATACATCTACATCGAAGCATAGACCTAAAATTAATGCTAAAGGAATTAAAAATATAACATCTCTACATACAGTAACAATAGTTGCCTCTAATGCTTTTCCTATAGATTGTAGGAAAATAGATATAACCTTAATTAAGCATGTTGCTAAAATAAATGATAAATATATTCTAAATGTTTTATAAACAAAGATTTTATATATTTCCTTATCTATACCTTCTCCTCCATCACCAAAAATATATAAGAATATATTTGGGAAGAATTCAAATAAAATAGTTGCAACTACACCAACAATTAAAACAATAGAAATAATATATTTTAATGTCTTTTTAACTCTATTGTATTCTAATGCACCATAATTATATCCGATTATAGGAGCTCCTCCTGCTACTATTCCAATTGCTATAGATATAACTATACCAAATACCTTAAAAGCTAGTGTTATTGCTCCTTGAGTAATTGCAGTATCATAGCCACTTGATACTGATATTTTATATAAAATTAAATTATTAACTAAAGTAATTAAAAATATTGAAAACTTCCTCAGTAATACCGATATTTTTTCTTCCTTTAAATAATTATTCTCCATAAATTCCTCCCAATTTAGATGAAAACGGCCTACCAGAAGTCATCTGTATATAATTATATTGCTTTGTGGCTAAATATATATTATAATATAGCCACAAGGAGGCGATTCTTATGCAAATAGTTCCAATGAGAGATTTAAAAGATACAGTAAAAATCGAAAATATATGTAGTGAAACTAAAGCACCTGTTTTTGTGACTAAAAATGGTTATGGTAAATTAGTTGTAATGGATATTGAATGCTTCGAAAGATTAATGAATGAAGTTTATGAAGCAAAAGCAATTAATGAAGGATTAAAAGATTTAGAAAATGGTAAAACAAAAGATGGCAATTTAGTTTTAAACGAAATGAAGGCTAAATATGGATTCTAAATTTAAATTTACTGACAAAGCAGAAAATGATTTAGATGAAATATTAAATTACATTTCTAATAAATTATGCAATTTTCAAGCTGCTAATGACTTATTTAATAAAATATTTAAAACAATCGATAATATAATTGCTTTCCCGCTAAGCTATCCATTATTAGAGAATGAATACGTAAGAAATAGAAATACTATAAAAGCAATTATTGATAATTATAATTTATACTATGTTATCGAAAGTAATATTATTGTAGTACTAAGAATAATTTATAATAAAAGAGATTTATCAGAACTTATAAACATTTAAAACCAACTTCATTATAGTTTAGGTTGGTTTTATATTTAAGACATTTTTGTTAATTTAAACGATGTATATCTGAAACATTTGCAACGTATTTTAAAAAGTTCCAACGCAAATGGCACAGTATAGATTCAAACTAGATATTCTTCTATCTGTGCTATAACCACAACCTATTTCACACAAGAAAAGGTTGTTCTAGGGAATTGGTTACAAATTTTGCATTTTCTATGTGCTATAGTGTCAACAACAAAAAAAGCTGTTTTTAATGTCAAATTGCCATAAAAATCAGCTTTTTTCTAATTATTTACGTGTAAACACCACATGTCTCGTAACAGCTCTTTTTTTTATCCATTGCTATTATAATACTTTTAATTTTTTAATGTAAGAACACTTACTGATTCTATTAATGCAGTATTAGGAAACATATCAATAGGTGTAATAGAATTAATATTATATTTTTCTATTAATCTACCTAAATTCTTTGCTAGAGTAGATGGATTACAAGATACATATATTAATCTTTTTACATTAGATTCTAATATAGCATTAATAAATTTATCATCTAAACCAGTTCTTGGTGGGTCTACTACTATACAATCAAATGTAACTCCATCCTTTATTAGCTTAGGTAATAATTCATGAGCATTGCCTTGCATGAATTTAGCATTATTAATCTTATTTAATTTAGCATTTTCTGTTGCGGCAATAACTGAATCTTTATTGTATTCAATACCTATTACCTCTTTAGCATTATGAGCTAAATATAGGCCAATAGAACCAACTCCACAATAAGCATCTAATACTCTTTCTTTAAAGCTTAGCTTGCATGATTTTAATACAATATCATACATTGCCTCTGCTTGCTCTGAATTTAATTGGAAGAATGTATTAGGATAGATTTGATATTTAATCTTTCCTAATGTTTCAACGATGCATGCTTTACCTTCTAATAATTCAATATCCTTACCAACTATTTCAGCACCAGAATCTAAATTATTATTAAATGATTTATATACACCAATAACATTATCTAGCTTAATTACTTCCTTAGCTAATTCATTTACCTTATCGCTCTTTTCAAAGCATACAATACAAACTAATGCATCGCCCTTTTTATTTACCCTAATTGTAATATATCTAATAATTCCTTTATTATTCTTATAAGAAAAGATAGATATATTTAATTTATCAATTAGCTTACATATTTTATTATTTAATTCATTAATAACATTCTTTTGTACTAAGCAATTATCAATTGATACAGCAATATTAGAATTTGCTTTAGTCATCGCAACTGATGAACCAATATTGTTTTTTACAACCTGTAATTGGCTTCTGTTTCTATATTCGAATTGATTAGATGTAACTGTAGGCTTAATTTCAAATTTCTTTGTATTTATCTTTGTATATCTATTAATAGATTCTATTAAAATATCTCTTTTTAGTTCAGCCATCTTTGATTGACTGATATGCATTGTATTACATCCACCACACTCATCATAATATGGGCATTCAGGTATCTTTCTATTCTCAGATATATGCTTTATTTCTACTGTTTTAGCAAAAGCCATTTTATCCAATACCTTAGTAACTGTGACATTATGACCTTCACCTGGAATAGCACCATCTACGAAGATAGCAACATGATTATAAAAGCCAATGCCTTCTCCATTTATTCCTAATCTTTTTATATCTAAAATAAAATTGTCATCAACCTTAATATTATTTGCCATCTTTATTCACCACCTTAAAATCATTAAATTTAGCATATCCATTAGAATTCAAATTACCTCTAGCGAATAAGCCATATTTGCCACCAATCCATCTTCCAGGATATCCTATAAATTTATTTTTCAATTTTTTATTATTAATTCCAAATTGATAAACACCAGGATAACTAAAATACATATTAAATACAACATTATCACTATCATATTCATATTTTTCTATTATATTATCCACATTATTAAATGAACCCTCATTTAATAAAATATAATTTTTACCATTTATTCTTTTAACACTAATAAATGCGTATTCCTTACCCATAAAGCATAATCCTGCCTCATCGTTATCATTTATTAGATTTAATTTTATTTTTACAGATACATTAAATGAGAATGAATTAATTTTTGTTAAAAACAAATTTGGACATAAATTTAAAGAATTCATAGATTCTAAATTATATACACAATTTAATATTAATCCATTATCTAATTTATACCATTCATTCTTTAAATAAGCAGGAGTTTGCCACATATATGATAGCTTATTCTTCTTAAAATAATCAGATGATTGTAAGGAATAAGTAGATATCTTATCAATTAAATAATCATTTTCATCTACAGGAGTACCAGCTAATGTTAAATCATTAACTCTACCAATTAATGGCCAACCGTCACTCCATGTAACTGGCTCTAGATGGATAATTCTTCCATAAACACCCTTATCCTGAAAATGCATAAAGGCATAATTACCATCAGGTAAATCTATTAAAGCACCCTGATGAGGACCATTAGTTTTTGAATCATTTTGCATCAAAATGATTTTTTCTTCATAAGGCCCATAAACATTCTTACTTCTTAACGCAGTTTGCCAACCAGTTTTAACTGAGCCTGCTGGAGCTAAAATATAAATATAATCATTTATATAATAAAATTTAGGTCCTTCAATTGTAGGCTGTGTATTATGTCCATCATAAATAAATTTATAATCAGTTAATCTCTTCTTACAATCCTTTGTTATTTCAAATACAGCTAGCTTTGAATTAAATCCTATTCTAGACTTAACAAAGCCTATTACAACATAGCATTTATCATCAAGCCATAATGGACATGGATCCTCAAAGCCCTTTCCTTCTAATATAGGCCAAGGCTCACTCCAATCTCCCTTTTCAATATCAGTACATTCGGATACATAAATACCTTCATCAGGAAATGGAATAAAGGCATAAAATTTACCATCATTATATCTAATTGAAGGTGCCCAAGCACCTTCACCATGACATACCTTATTAAACTTTTCGAATGGAAGCTTATCAAATACATATCCGATTTCCTTCCAATTAACTAAATTAATAGATTTTAAAACGGGAACTCCAGGAAAATGATTAAATGATGAAGAAATCATATAATAATTATCATTATACCTAATTACATCAGGATCTGAATAATCAGATACTAATACTGGATTATTATATTTCATCATAAAACCTCCTTAAATTCTCATAATATCATTTACAGTAACGAATATCATTAATCCTAATAAAAGAATCATAAAGATACCATTAATTATCGCTTCTACCTTCTTAGGTACTCTCTTTCTAGTTATAGCCTCAATAATAACAAATAAAATCTTACCACCATCTAATGCAGGAATAGGTAATAAATTAACAATACCTAAATTAACACTTAGCATTGCAGCGAATGCTAAAAGAGGAATAATACCTGTATTTACATAGCTCTTAATTTGACCAAATATACCAACAACACCACTTAAATTAGAAACTCCAACCTGTCTTACATCACTTGGAGCGATTAAAAGCTTTAATGTTCTAAATATTACAGTAAAATCAGTCCAAAACATTTCAAATGCTTGACCAATACATGGGAATAAATCAAAATGAGATGTAGCACCAACACCAATTAAATGAACTACCTTTGTGATTTCTTGGCTATTTAATAATTCATCTGTGTAAGGTTCAATTTCCTTTGATTCATTAAAGCTTATTAATGTATAAGTATCATCTGATTTATCATCAGTATTTTTATTATCTAAATGATAATATTCAAATTTAATTGTAGGAGCACCTACACCTACATATTTATTAACTAAATAAGAAAGATAGCCAAATCCACTTATATTCTTTCCATCAATATTATATGATGCCTCATTTAATGAATATGTATTTCCACCAATAGAAATACCAACTAAGTAATCACCCTTAGAAATAATATTCTTATCCTTAGCATCATCCTTATTCTTATAAACAGGATTTACATTACCAAGCTCAAGTCCATAAATACCTGGATTATTCGGAATTTCAACTAATCCCTTAGTACTAGAGCCAAAATCAGAAATACCAAATGAATTAAAGGCTGTACGAGAATAAATCTCATATTCAAATTCCTCATTATCTCTTAAAACCTTAATAGTCGCACTTGTTTTATAATTGCTATAAACCTTTTCCATTTCGGCTTGGAATCCATCCCAGCTAGAAATAGTATTACCATTAACAGCTGTAATCTTATCACCAGATTTTAAAACCTCACTAGCAGGGAAATTCTCAGTGATATTTCCTATTTCATTTGATTGAGTATTAGCAACACCAGTTGAAAATGAAACAATTAAATAAATAATTAATGCTAATACAAAGTTCATAAATGAACCAGCAAAGAATACAATTAATCTCCAAGGCTTAGATTTAGAATCAACAGTTCTTTCATATGGTGGAAGACCTAATCTTTGATTCTTTTCAAAAACATATGAAGCATTATCAGATACAAAATATTGAGTAACATTACCATTTACATCCTCAAGTGTTATATACATAGGCTCTCCCTTATCGCCTAATAAATCTAATTCATAGACCTTACCACGAACCTGCGCTTCTCTTTCTAAATCTAATACAACCTCAGTAATCTTTCCCTCATCATCAAAATTAAGACCGATTTCAGGTTGCTTCTTAATATCAGATGATAAATCAATCATACCTGCCATTTGAACAAATCCACCAATAGGAATTGCTCTAATAGAATATTGAGTTTCGCCCTTTTGCTTTTTATAAATAATAGGACCAAAACCTACAGAATAATCGTAGCATAAAACACCTGCCTTTTTAGCAGCCACTAAATGTCCTAGTTCATGTAATGAAATACTTAGTCCAATAATAATGACAAATGCTAAAATTGCGATTATTGTAAGAAATGGTTCAGTTAATGCTAATATCATAATTAATCACCATATTTTTTAAAAATATTATTCATAATTTCCTTACTTACAGAAATTATATTATCTAAATTATATTCAATATTTTGATACTTAGTATCAGTAATCTCGTTATAAATAATATCCTCTATTTGTAGGAACTTAATCTTATTTTCTAAGAATAGCTTTACAGCAGCCTCATTTGCTGCATTTAATACTGCATAATATATGCCGCCAGATTTTGCGGCCATATAAGCATATAAAAGACAAGGATATCTTTTATAATCTAGCTTTCTAAAATGTAAATCTAAATTAAAGATATCAAGATTATCTGATTCTAAATTATTATGAGATGGAAATCTTAAGGCATATGAGATTGGTGTATGCATATCTGCAGTACCAAGCTCAGCCTTAATAGTTCCATCGTTATATTCAACCATCGAATGAATTATTGATTCAGGATGTAAAACTGCTTCAATTTTATCATATGGCATATCAAATAAATAATGTGCCTCAATTACCTCAAAGCCCTTATTCATCATAGTAGCTGAATCAATAGTTATCTTAGCACCCATCTTCCAATTTGGATGCTTTAAGGCATCAGATACTGTAACATCAGTTAATTCATCTCTTGTTCTATTTCTAAATGAACCACCTGATGCTGTAATTAATAATCTTCTAACCTCATTTTTCTTCTCACCCTGAAGGCACTGAAGTATAGCAGAATGCTCTGAATCAATAGGAACTAAAGGAACATTATATTCCTTAACTAATGATTTAATAATATCACCAGCAACTACTAATGTTTCCTTATTAGCAAGGCAAATTGTCTTTTTAGATTTTATAGCATAAACAGTAGGTAATAATCCAGAAATACCAACTAAGGCATTAACAAATACCTCATCATCATATTTTGCATTATGATATTTTGATACCTCTAATAAGCCTTGATCACCATATACAATTTTAGGATTATATGACAATTCGCATTTTTCTTCTCTAAAGCATACAATCTCAGGCTTAAATTCTTCAATTATTTCCTTAGCAAGCTTTAAATCTCTACCTAATGATAAGCCAACAACCTTAAATTCATTAGGATTAGCTCTAACTATATCTAATGTTTGTCTTCCAATTGAACCTGAAGCCCCAACAATATATAAATATCTCATCAAATCACTTCCCCATATTCTTATGCAAATAGACAAAGAATAATAACAACAATTAACAAGAATATCGCAGATGCGAAGAAGGCAGAATCAAATCTATCTAATATACCACCATGTCCTGGGAAGATATTAGAATAATCCTTAATACCATATGCTCTTTTTAATTTAGAAGCAACTAAGTCTCCAATTTGAGAGCAAATAGATAAGAATAATGTTAATATTATCGCAACAAAGATATTTCCACCAATAGAGAAATCCTCTTTTATAATACCACTAAAGAATTCAATAGATTCTCCATGGAATAATGGAGAAATTAAAGAATAAATAGAAATAATTGTAGCACCAACAACTAACGCAGTTAATGTACCACCGATAGCACCCTCCCATGTTTTCTTAGGAGAAATAACTGGTGCCATTTTATGCTTACCAAATAGCATGCCAAATACTAAGGCGAAGCTATCAGTCAATACTGTTATCGCTAAAAGATATACAATAAATCTTAGACCGAATGAATATAATACAGTAAATGCACCAACACAAATACCCGAATATAATACAGCTAAGAATAATCTACCAACATCAGAAACCTCAAAATCAGGTACTAATATCATCATTGCCATAAATGCTATAAACATCATGATAATTGCTGTAAATGGAGTTGTAAATTTATCAAAGTATATGCTCTTCAATATTTTATGAATTAATGGATCCTCTCTAAATTTAGAACCAAATGATGACATATAAAACCAGTTAACAACTGAAAAATACATTACAATAGTTAAAAATACTGTAACTATTTTTACCCATAAAGGGATCTTTTTTGATTTATCATACATATTTAATAATTCAATTTCAGCGCCCACGGCTATAAAAATTAATAAAACCTCTAATATTCTTCTTGCGATTGGGAATCGAACTGAAAGAATTAATAAGGGTAGGGCTGTCATAATTAATATACTTGCAGTAACAAAACGCTTTTTCACGATTTTTACCCTCCTTTTAAAGGATTATTAATAATAATCCTACAAAAATTCATTTTATTATATCATTTTGAATAACAAAAATCTAGATATCTAGGAAAAAGAAAAAGCCTATACAGGTGTTAATTGCAAAAGTTAATTCCGCTATAAATAGTTGAAGTTATTTTTTTGCATAGTTAAATTCCGTTCATGATATAATAATCATTACCTTAGTTTTGGCTGTTTGGAGGTAGCCTAATGAAAAAAGCTAAGATTACATCTAATACTAAAATTAAATATACTGA
>DJXM01000042.1 GCA_002449755.1 Caryophanales bacterium UBA7004 | reverse complement strand
CGCGTTAGGGCCTCCCGGGGTAATTCACTAATCTTTCATCCCACAACCTCTTGATTTACTGTTTTGGTTTTACGTTTACCATTAGAACTTCAGTTTGATTTGCAACCTTATCCGCTTACCATTTAGCCTCATCAAGTTTCTGTTCGTAGGCTCAAGGATTTTGCTACGCCTCTTCCTTCACCCATAGGATTGCTCCTAACGGCTTGAGGTTCGCTACACTTGGCGGTAAATACCCGTGACTGGACTTTCACCAGCAAGATTAGTGCCATGCCCGGCACACAACGAAAAGGGATGAGCCTAGAATTCATCCCTTTTCTTATATCTATAAAGGAGCAATGAAAACAAGAAGTTTCATGTTTTCCTAAATTACCATAAATAAGCTGCGCCTAGCATACCAGCATCATTACCTAATTTAGCCTTTTTAATATTGATATTCTTCACAGCAAAGTGGGCATATTTTTTATAATATTCATTAATCTTGTTAATTAAAATATCACCTGCATTGCTAACTCCACCACCAATATAGAATGTATCAACATCAACAGCGAGCTCAATAACTGATATTGCTCTACCTAATGCATCAGATACAATATCTAACACATATAATCCTAGTGGATCTCCTTCTTTTGCCGCATCTATTACAGACTTAGCTGAGCATTTATCAATTTTAATTTTTGTTTCAAATTTATCATAATATTGCTTAGCAAGTCTAACAATACCAGTAGCTGATGCTACAGTTTCAAGACAGCCATTTAAGCCACATGTGCATTTATAATTATGAACATAATCAATGAACATATGACCAATCTCACCACAGTTAGAATGATCACCATCTCTTACTTTACCATCAATAACTAATCCACCACCAACACCAGTACCTAATGTAATCATATATGCTGATGCTTTTTTATTAGAATCTGCCAGCAATTCACCTAATGCTGCTGCGTTAGCGTCATTTGTACAATAAATTTTTAAATCTGGAAAATATTTAGAAACAATTGTTGAAAGCTCTAAATCCTCAATTCCAACATTAGGAAGCTTATCAATAAATGTACCTACAACATGACCTGGAAGTCCAAATCCCATTCCATCAATTTTATAATTCTTCTTATTGGCATATTCCTTTATTTCTCTACAAACATCAGAAAATAGGGTTTCACTCTTAGTTTCAACGACTAATCTATCAACTATTTCATAATTATCTATAAAGCCAACCTTTACTGTAGTTCCACCTACATCTACTCCAACTCTCATAAATATCCTCCCTAAGATTTTTATAAATATTTTATTAATTCATCATAAATATCCTTATAATGAGCATCAATAATACCAAAATCCATTTTCTTATAGCTCCAAATAGCTCTACCAATTCCATAATGATTAAAAGTATTATTGATATCCTTAATCCAATTTAATGTAGATTTAGTATCAGCTCTATCAATTACGCCATACTCACCACAATAAAGAGGAACATCATATTTTATAGCACAATCTACTGCTTCTTTAAATAAATTATTGAAAAAATCCTTCTTTAATAATCTTAATGCATTTTCACTTTCGCCTAATGTTCCATTAGGAATAGATGGAACAATCTTACAGATTTCTCTATATTTATTCTCATCTACTGGATAAGGCATTCTAAAATCTAAAGGCATCTTATCAACCCAATAGGCTCCCTGATGTGAAAATGCAAGTGGTTCGTAGCAATGAACATTAAATACAATGTTTTTATCTTGAGGTTTTGGAATATATTTTACTGCAGTAACACTAGAATATCCGACACCACCATATAATATCTTAACATTAGGTGCATTTTTTCTAATAACCTTGATGCATCTATTTGCTAAAGCATTCCAATCCTCAATAACCTCAAAGCTTGTTACCTCATTTAGCATTTCAAACATCATCATGCTGCTATATT
Organism: Caryophanales bacterium UBA7004; assembly: GCA_002449755.1. GTDB lineage: Bacteria > Bacillota_I > Bacilli_A > Acholeplasmatales > Anaeroplasmataceae > Anaeroplasma. Next base: position 39,936 of record DJXM01000042.1, on the reverse strand, counting down.
TAGCATATCTTTTAGATAGACTATCCCAAATATCTAAAAATAATTCCATTAATTTTTCATTTTTGAAAAAGCCATTAGAATATTCAAAATCATCAAATACATATCCTGGTGCCTTATGCAAATCTAAAACAACATTTAATCCATATTTCTTACACCATTCAATACATAAATCAATATATTTATATCCTATTTCAACATCGCATTTTTTCTTTTCATCATAAATATTTTCGAAATCTACAGGTAGACGTAGATGATCACATCCCATTCCTTTAATTCTTTTAATATCATCTTCCTTAATAAAAGAATCAAGATGAGATACATCTAGGCTACCCTGTGATAGCCATCCACCTAAATTGACACCCTTCATAAATCCATTTAATTTATTCATTTCCCACCTCGAAATAATATTCTATCATTTCATTATATCTTTCATTCTTTTTTAATATATCAAGCTTATCATTCAAGAATTCACTATTTATAGTATTAGGATGGAACATACATTCTAAGCATATCGCATAATATGGCTCCATCTTTTTATTATTATTCATTATCTCATTTCCAACATAATTACATGTATATACAACAACAACAGGATATGTTGTTTTTATTTTCATAACCCTCAAAGAATCATTATCCTTTAAAATAATATTGAATTTATTAGGATCTACCTCATCAAAAATATATGGAAAATCATAGCCATTAGTATTATCAATAATTTCCTTATCCATTAAATAATCACCAACATTATGTGGCTTTTTAAATGAATAAATTTCTTTACAATCAACAATTTCCTTTGGAATTAATTTTTCTATTCTTTCCATTTTTGATGAATTAATGAATAAATTATGATTTAAAATACTATTTTTTGCATTTCCACTTAAATTAAAATAGCTATGATTTGAAATATTAGCTAATGTATCTAAATTAGAAATACAATCATATTTAACAGTTAATTTATTTATATTCTTATATAGCCTATAAATAACATTAATATTTAAATCCCCTGGATAATTTGAATCAACACCTAAAGATAAATAATTAAATATAACCTCATAATATTCATCTGTTTCATTTTGATTAAATCCAAATTCCTTATAGCTTATACCACCTAATCCACCATGTAATCCATTAGGATCATTAGATGGAATAGTATATTCTATACCATTCAATTTAAATTTAGAATTAGATATTCTACCACCAGTTCTACCAATGGTTTTACCTAAATAACTTCCTTCTGTTAAAAAATCCTTTTTATCCTTAGTTGTATAAATAATAGATTCTATATTTTTATTTTTATCAATAGTTTTAATATCATAAATTGAAGCTCCAACATTACATAATGTTACATAAGTATCAAATTTATTTTTTAATTCAATGAAATTAACCATAATAATCTCCTTTAAAAAAAGTAAAGTGATTTTGTTTTAAAATCACTTTACTTATCCTTAAGCTATTTTTAAATAAACAATCATAAGAAGGATTTAATAAACAAAGCTTAATATTATTTTATTCTTGAGGCTTAGCCTCTTCTTTTTCTTTAGCCTTTAATGCTTCCTGCTTTTCCTTTTCTCTTAATTCAGCTAATCTTGGATCTTCCTTATATTCTTCATTTAGATATTCAAGATTTCTATCATTTTCATTTGAGAATAGATGAACTAAACCACCATTAAAGCCTAGCTTAATTGTTTTACCAACATAATTTACATATCCACCAAGTGTTGGGATAATAACAATTACATCCTTACCCTTAACTGTCATATGTAAATGAACAGATGGTCCCATAAGCTCATTTACATCAACTGTACCATCAATACCTTCTTCACCAACAACCATATGATCTGGTCTAACACCTAAAGTAATTCTTTGAGTACCTACGTTATTAGCTCTTAATCTATCTTGCTTTTCTTTTGATAATTCAACCTTATAATCATCAATTTGAACAAAATATTTATCATCCTCTAATAAAAGCATTGCCTCAAAATAATTCATTTGTGGTGTTCCAATAAATCCTGAAACGAATTTATTTCTTGGATGATCAAATACCTCCTGAGGTGTACCAATTTGTTGAACGAATCCATCCTTCATTACAACAATTCTATCACCTAAAGTCATCGCTTCAACCTGGTCATGTGTTACATAGATGAATGTTGTATTAATTCTCTTTCTAAGCTTAATAATTTCAGCACGCATCTGATTTCTAAGCTTAGCATCTAGATTTGATAAAGGCTCATCCATTAGTAATACCTTAGGATTTCTTACTACTGCACGTCCGATAGCAACTCTTTGACGCTGACCACCAGATAGATTCTTAGGCTTTCTGTCAAGATACTCTGTTATGTTAAGCATTTCAGCTACCTGTAAAATCTTATATCTTCTCATAGCTGGTGAAAGCTTAGCTACATAAGAGAATTCACCAGCTGCAATTTTATCCTGACATTCCTTAATTCTATCCTGATGAATTTTAATTATATTATCAATTGCTTCAAGCTTTACTTGAAGCTTTTTTTCATCATTAATAGTTTCCTTTAATTCTAATTTTTCGTTTTCACGATCTTTAATTTCTGAATTTAAGAAATCAATTTCAAATTGATATGTTATGTTCTGAGGTAAAATTCTTAATGGATAGCCCATATTCTGATATACAGTCATATGAGGATATAGGGCATAGCTTTGGAATACCATTGCTATATCTCTATCCTTTGGCTCAATCGAATTAACAATTTTACCATCAATAATTAATTCACCTTCAGTTATTTCTTCAAGTCCAGCAACCATACGAAGTGTTGTTGATTTACCACATCCTGATGGTCCAACTAATACGATAAACTCTCCATCCTTAATATCAAGATTAAAGCTTTGTACAGCTACAACACCCTTATCAGTTATTTGTAAATTGTGCTTTCTAATTCTTGGTGCTACCTTTTTACCAAATAAACCAAAATATTTTCTTTTTGGCTTATCAATATATGGATAAATTTTTACTATATCTTTTAAAATTACTTCTGCCATAATAACATACCCCTTTTTTAACCTTTAACTGATCCACTTGTTACACCCTTAATAATAGATTTAGATAAGAATAAGTATACTATTAATACAGGGAATATTGAAACGAATATTGCGGCATAGATTAAACCCATATCCATCTTTGAGAAATCCGCACTACGTAGTAATGACAACATTGTTGGTAATGTTCTCTTATCTGGTTCAGTTAATAACAATGTTGGTAAATATAGATTGTTCCAAGAAGCTACAAATGAGAATATTAATTGTACTGCAAGTGCTGGCTTCATAATTGGTAATACAATTCTATTAAATGTCATAAATTCACTTGATCCATCCATTCTTGATGCTTCAACTAATTCAAGAGGTAATGTAGCTCTTAAATGCTGAATCATATAGAAGAATGTTGCTGGAGCTGCAATACCAGGAACAATTAGAATCCAGAATTGATTCTTCCAGCCCATTGAATTACACATTTGAATAAAACCAACTGATGAAACCTGAGAAGGAATCATCATAATTGCAAGAATGAATACTTCTGCAGCTCTTCTACCCTTAAAATCATAAGCGTAAATTCCATAAGCACATAGTGCTGAGAAATATGTAGTAACAATTGCTGATAATGAAGCTATAATAAATGAGTTTAAAATACCCTTCTTAACATCAGCAAGTGCTGTATAATTCCACAACTTATCTAAATTTTCAAACAAATGAGTTGATGGTATTAAAGTGAAGCCAGATTGTAATTCAGCATGACTTCTTGTTGCATTTACGAATAATACATAAAAGAAGAACAAACACAATATAGTAAGAAATATCATGAAGGTATATACAAGTGTTCTTTGAATTATTAACTTAGTCCTAGCGGCATTATTTTCCTTCACGCCGGCATAATCCATTTGCTTTGCCATATTACCCTCCTAATTCTTTCTATTAATTGATCTGAATACAATTATGCTGAATATACCAGTGATTACGAATAATATTACGGCAACTGCACCAGACATACCATAATTACCTACTGATAGATAATCATTTAATAGCATTACTAGTGTCTTTGTCTTATTATTAGGTGATCCATAGCCCTTAGTTAATACGGCTGGTACATCATACATCTGTAATCCACCAATCATTGATGTTATAGCAACATATACTAAAATTGGCTTTAATAGAGGTAATGTAATATCTGTAAATACTCTTGTTGAAGATGCACCATCTAAGCGTGCAGATTCAAATAAGCTTTCATCGATACCCATAATACCAGCCATTAATAATATAGTTGTATTACCAAACCACATCAAGAAATTCATGAATGCAACTAATCCTCTAGTTGACCATGGATAAGTAGTAATAAAGTCAATGCCATCAGTTGTCCAACCAAATGCTTTAATTATTTGATTAACTGGGCCGGCAGCCGAATTATCAAATATAGCAAAGAATAAGAACGCAAATGCTGATGCCATTATTAGGTTTGGCATATAGAATACTGATTTAAAGAAACCAGCACCCTTAATATTTAATCTTGTACTTGTGAAGAATAATGCTAATAATAGTGAGAATGCAAGCTGTACTACGGCACCCATAACCCACATTATGATTGTATTCCACAAGCACTGTAAAATCATTATATTTCCACTTTCATTTACAGTGAATAATGCTTCATAATTACTAAAACCAATAAAATTCGGTCCAATATAAGTAACACCTATACCTGACTTTCGATATTCATTAAAACTATATATAATTGTTAGAATCTGAGGATATAATGTGAATAATAGATAGGCAATAAAGAATGGTAATATAAAAATGATACCCCATTTAGCATAGCTAATGGATTTTTTCTTTTTAGGTCCATTCTTTTTTGAAGCTTCACTAACCTTTTCTTCAACAACATTATTTTCTACTTTAGACTGAACATCATTTATTGTATTTTCCATATATAGATCCTCTCCTTTATGAAAAAGCAATGATATTTTTTACTCATTAGCTAATTAAAAACGCGACGGGTAGATTCCCGCCGCATTTTTATTTTAGCGGTTTATTATACTAATAATTAAATTCAATTAATTAAATAGTGAACTTGTCTGTCTTAACTTCTGGAGCCTTAGTCTTAATATAATCCTTGAAGTTATTAATAGCTTGTTCTTTAGTAACTGAACCCTTTAGGAATTCTGCAAACTTATTTTGTAAACCTTCATTACAATATTGATCATAAATTGTCTGATTTTGGAACTTAATATTCTTAGCTAATTCAAGATATAACTTAGTATCATTTTGACCACCTAAGAACTTATTACCTTCGCCAGCTGCATCATATTCAGCTGCTACTTCCTTATTAGCATTTTGGTTGTTAGAGAATTGACCTTCATTCTTAACAAGCTTCTTACATAAATCCTTATCATTAATGAATGCGTTCATTGTCTTCTTAACTAATGCATCATCATCTCCACCATTAGCGGCTAACATCCAAGTACCACCCCAGAAGTAGCTTGCAGGTCCTTCAACTAGACCCCAGTCACCGAAGCAACCCTTATCTGGATCTTGAGCATTGCTCATTGAGAAGTTATAGTACCAAGCTGGTCCGAAGTAACAGAATGCTTTACCAGTCTTGTACATTTCTTGTGTACATCCGCCATCCCAGATACCATCTGTCTTTGTAACCTTCTTGTTATTGAAATCAACTGTTTGATCCATCCAAGCCTTGATTTGGTCATCCATTTGTAAATAACCATCCTTGTCAACCCATGGCTTTGAAGTATTATTAGAGAATGCACGATATGTAGCAGCGAATGAACCAGTCATTAAATATCCCTTTTCCTTAGCTACATCTGCATATGAATTGAACTTTTCCCAAGTGTTAATCTTCTCCTGAACTTCTTCTGGCTTATCTACACCTAAAAGCTCCTTAGCGATTGAACGACGATAAATAACACCTGCTGGGCAGCACTGGAATGATACACCCTTTACTACACCAGATGCATCAGATGCAGCTTGCTTTGTATAATTGTATACTGTAGAAAAATCAGTAACACCAATCTTTGTAACATCCTTAGTTGCATCAGAATTTGTATACTTTAAAATATAATCGGCTTCTGCTAAGAACATATCTACCTTGTTCTCTGTATTTGCATTTGCGTTACCAGCTAACGCGTTGTCAAGTGCTGTTTGATATTGACCATCATCAGAAGGAACGATTGTCCACTTAACTTCCTTACCATCTAGGTGATAAGTCTTTGGTTTTAAAGACTCATCCTTCTTTTCTGCAGCTTCAACGAATTTGTCCTTTTCATCACATAGATACTTTTCAAAGAATCCCTTGAATTCTTCGTTCCATGCATAGATGTGGAAAACATCTTTTGTTCCACAGCTTGTTAATGATGCTAAAGTAACACCTGCAACTAATGCTCCCAATCCTAACCCTAAAACTCTTTTTTTCATTTTTTCTCTTTTCTCCTTTTTCTTAAAAAATAGTTTTATTTATCTTTTGTACTTAAACGTTTAAGTACTGATTGATATAAAAACAAAATCATTTGAAATATCCAACTGAGTTATAATTACGTAAGCGTTTTCTAAGTTGATGTTTTATTTTTTGTGTTTTTTCTAACTCAGGATTCAATTTTAAACAATTTTGTCAACCACTACTTGTATGATAGCACTAAAAATTTAGTTTGTAAACCCTTTTTCGTAATTTTCTTAAACGTTTACGAAAAACGCTTACTAAAGTTGTCAGTTTATATATAAATATTTTATATATAGCCCATAAAACTACTTAAGAAAAATTTTTTTAATTTCCTCAAAAGAATCCTTTTTTATTCTTTTTCCGTCTCTATAATCGACATAAACTAATCCAAATCTCTTCTTTAAACCAGAGTTCCATTCGAAGTTATCAAAAAGACTCCAATAGTAATATCCCTTTATTGGAATAAGCTTAGAAACCATCTCTAGCTCGCTAACATATCTTCTAATATAATCTGTTCTTTCAGGATCATGAACCTTACCATCAATTGAGACTACATCATTATTACAAAAGCCATTTTCACTTATAATAATTGGCTTTTTATATCTTTCATATAAATATTTAGGACCATAATATAATGCTTCAGGCACTACCTGTAGCCAATCAATATTACCTTCCGGATATCCAAAATAGAATTCATCCTTAACAAGATTATTATCTTTATCTAATGAATAATAATTTCCTGTATAAAAATTTTGATAAATATAATCTAAAGGCTGACTAATTAATTTTAGGTCTTCCTTTGTTATGTTTGGTAATATATCCTTAAATTCCTCATAATAAGACTTAGGATAGTCGCCTAAAAAAACAGGATCAGAATAAATTGATACTGTATTAGGGAACTCATAATCATTCTTACATTCAAAAAATTTTTCGTAGCATTTTTTCTCTAAAAGCTCATCTTCTCTATCGCTTGGGCACATAGGTCTAGCACATGGAGCAAATCCTATTTTTGAATTAGGAACATTTCTTCTTATAACACTTACAGCCTTTCCATGGCATTTTAAAAGATTATGAATTGCCTTTAGCATTTCCTTATCAGTATATTTAATGCCTGGTGCGTGTGCGCATACTCTATGGCCTAGCTGCATAATGCACTGAGGCTCGTTTATTGTAATATAATTATCAACTAATCCTAATAGGCCCTTTGTTACTATATCAGTATAATGAGCAAAATAATCACATATATCATCATTTAAAAAACCACCTAAATCATCTAACCATTTAGGCATATCCCAGTGGTATAGAGTCACTAATGGCTTTATATTGTTTTTTAATAATTCCTTGCAAAGATTAATATAATAATCTAATCCCTTTTGATTTAATTCATTTTTTTCATTAATTACTCTTGTCCAAGCAATAGAAAAACGATAGGAATTAACTCCTAGCTCCTTTAATATTTTAACGTCGTCCTTATATTTTAGATAGCTATCACATACCTTACTACCATCACTACCATCTAAAATATTACCCTTTACCTTAGTAAAGCTATCCCATATAGATTCACATTTTCCATCCTTATCAATTGAGCCCTCGATTTGATATGAAGCTGTGGCAACGCCAAAAATAAAATCTTTGCTGAACATAGTAACCTCTCTTGTTATTTTATTTCCTTAACAGTTTTCCCCTTTTGTAGATGTCCTAAGATAGGAATACTTTCAGAAAATGAAAGTTTTGGCTGTTCTATTATTTCAATTAGTTTTTTAGCAGCCTGAACACCTATTTCAGTTGAATTTTGAACAAAGGTTGTCAACTCAGGTCTTAATAATCTAGATAATTTAATACCATCGTATCCAACGATACTTATATCATCAGGAATTAATAATCCTTCCTTTTCAATTTCAGTAATACCTCCAAGCAATGAATAATCATCTGGATACATTATTACAGTAGGTCTATCATCTAAGGCTAATAATTCTCTTGTTGCTATACCACTTTCCTTTGGTAAATGGTATCTAGCTCTTTTGACATAATTATCCCTAACAGTAATACCATTAGCCTCGCATGTCTTATAAAAGCTTGTAATACGATTTCTAGTAACTGATGTATCCTCACCAGTTATAAATGCTATTTTCCTATGTCCACATTGAACTAAATAATTAACTATTTCTCTTACACCTTGAATATTATCTGATATTACAGATGATTTTCCATCAAACACATAATCTATTGTTACAGTTGGAATATCACTTTCGATTAATTCAATTACCTCAGGATCCTTAAAATCAACAGATGCGATTATTACACCATCTACATTTCTATATTTAGCATGTTCAAAAAATGAAAGATGATCCTTACCAAAATGATGTGATATAAAAGTAATATCATATCCCTGCTTCTCACTTTCATCCTTTATTGAATTTAAAATTGAAGAAAAATATTCATGCTCCAAACCTGATGATGTATCATCGACGAATAATACTCCAATATTATAGCTTCTATTAGTTTTTAATAACCTCGCAGAGGCATTAGGAATATATCCCATTTCTCTTGCTACATTTCTAATATACTCAGCTGTATTAGGATTTAGGTCTGATGTACCATGTAATGCTTTACTTACTGAAGCTATAGATACACCACATCTTTCAGCTATATCTTTGATTTTAACCATATGATCACCATTTTCTTTTGAATTAAACTTAGTTTAACTCTTAAACGTTTACGTAATTTTAACATAAAAAACGATTAAAAAAAAGCAAATTACACAATTTCATATCAAAAATTTGAAAAAAATATTAAAAAATACTATTGATTTTGTAAAAATGTGCATATATAATGGAAATAGAAGTTACTTAAACGTTTTCGAAAAAGAGGTTACTATGAAATTTGGACATTTTGACGACAAAGAATATGAATATGTTATAACAAATTACAATACACCCTTACCTTGGATTAACTACTTTGGTCAGGATGGCTTCTTTAGCTTAATGAGTAACACATGTGGCGGATACATGTTTTATAAAGATGCTAAGTTACGAAGAATAACTAGATTTAGATATAATAATGTTCCAAGAGATTACGGTGGAAGATATTATTATATTAATGACAATGGAACTATTTGGAATCCAGGATTCCTACCTATGAAGACAAAGCTTGATAGCTATATGTGTAGACATGGACTTGGATATACAATCTTCGAAAGTGAAAAAAATAAACTAGAATGTGAATTGTTATGCTTCGTTCCATTAAATGATTTATGTGAAATTAATCAATTAACATTAACAAACAATAGTAATGAAACAAAGAATATTACATTACATGGTGTTGTTGAATGGTGCTTATGGAACGCAGTTGATGACCAAACTAATTTCCAAAGAAACTGGAATATCGGTGAGGTTGAGGTTGATGATACAACCATTTATCATAAAACAGAATATAGAGAAAGACGAGATCATTATGCATTCTATCATGCAAATGTTAAGCATGATGGCTTCGATTCTGACTTAGATACATTCATGGGCTTATACAATTCATGGTGTGATCCTTCTGCTGTATTAAATAAGACATCTTATAACAGTGTAGCTTCAGGATGGGCACCTATTGCTTCTCATATGTTTAAATTAGAGATTAAGCCAGGTGAATCAAAAACTATTATCTTCCAAACAGGATATGTAGAAAACCCTGAGGATAAGAAATGGGAAAAGCTTCATGTAATCAATAAGGAAAAGGCTTATGAATTACAGAATAAATATTCTAATGAGGAACAGGTTTTACAAGCATTTAATGAATTAAAGAAAAAATGGGTTAACCTATTATCAACATTAAATGTTAAATCTGATAATCCTAAATTTGACCGTATGGTTAACATTTGGAATCAATATCAATGTATGGTTACATTTAATATGTCAAGATCTGCATCATATTACGAAAGTGGTACTGGTCGTGGTATGGGCTTTAGAGATAGCTGCCAGGACCTATTAGGATTCTTACATTTGATTCCTGAGAAATCTAGAGAAAGAATTAAAGATATCGCATCAATCCAATTTGAGGATGGATCAACATATCATCAATATCAGCCACTTACTAAACGCGGAAATGCTGACATTGGTGGTGGATTCAATGATGACCCACTTTGGTTAATCGCTGCGACAAGCCAATATATTAAAGAAACCGGTGATTATAGCATATTGAATGATCCTACACCATTCAATAATAAGGAAGGCTCAGAAAAGCCACTAATCGATCATTTAAGAGCTTCCTTAAATTATATAATCACTCACAAGGGACCTCATGGTCTACCTTTAATTGGTAGAGCTGACTGGAATGATTGCTTAAACCTAAATTGTTTTTCTAAAACACCAGGTGAATCATTCCAAACTGCTTCTAACTTTGAATCCGGCAAAGCCGAATCTGTATTTATCGCAGGTATGTTCGTGCTTTATGGAAAGGAATTCGCGACCATCCTTAAGAATATCGGTAACGATAAAGAAGCTGCCGATATTCTTGATGAAGTAAATGCTGTCGAAGAGGCAACAGTTAAATATGGTTGGGATGGAGAATGGTTTATTAGAGCATACGACGCGTTCAGTAACAAGGTTGGTAGTCACGAATGCGAAGATGGACAAATTTTCGTTGAACCACAGGGCTTCTGTACTATGGCTAGGATAGGGGAGAGACTTGGCTACGGTAAGAAGGCCCTTGATTCAGTGGAAAAGATTTTAACAAACGATTATGGTGTTGAAATCCTACATCCATGCTACAAGGAATACCATTTAGAATTAGGTGAGGTTTCATCATACCCAATGGGATATAAGGAAAATGGTTCTGTATTCTGTCATAATAATCCATGGATTGTTATAGCAAATACAGTAATAGGAAATAATGAAAGAGCATTTGATGTATATAGAAGAAATTGTCCTGCTTATTTGGAGGAGGTTTCTGAAATACATAAAACTGAACCATATATTTATTCTCAAACTATCGCAGGTAGAGACGCAAAGAATTATGGTGAAGCTAAAAACAGCTGGCTAACAGGTACTGCTTCTTGGACAATGTATGCGGCAAGCCAAGCAATACTTGGTATTAAGCCAGATTATGATGGATTAATGATAGATCCACATTTACCAAAGGAAATTAAGCATGCTAAGGTCGTAAGAGTCTTTAGAGGTGTTAAATATAATATTTCTATAACTAACAATTCTTCAGGTAAGTATCAAATGACAATTGATAACAAGTCAATTGATGGAAAGATAATTCCATACAACAAAGATCTTACTGAAGTTAATGTTAATATTACTCTATAATTTTTCCTTCTCTTGAAAGGGGCTGACAATCAAATGTCAGTCTTTTTCTTCGTTAAAAAAAGAAACCATTTCTGGTTTCTTAATCAATTCTACTTCTTCTTATATTTAACTAATGTTAAAACATTTTGATTATCGACATATTCATATTTAACATCATCCATTATTTTCTTAACCATGAATATACCTAATCCTCCAACCTCTCTTTCATCACTAGAGGCTGTTATATCAGGATCCTTAAGCTCTAATGGATTAAATGGCTTACCACCATCCTTAAATACGAATGATACACTATCCTTAGTTCTAGATAGAGTAATAATAACCTTACCCTTACCATTTTCACTATATGCATAATGAGCAACATTAACAAAGATTTCCTCTAATGCTGTATTAATCATTATTACATCCCTATTTGAGAAATCTAATTGCTTTAATACTCTAGATGAATAATCAAATAAATTATCTAATTCCTTTACATCAGCGTCAAATTCTCTACTTTCAGTAAATGGAACATCGGCAGTATATTTATATGATAATATTGTAATATCATCAAATTGCTCACATCCAGAAGCGAATGCGTCTATATCCTTCTTTAATGCAGTTACAAATGATTCAGGATTATGATTTCTATTATTTTTAGCAAATTTCAATAATCTATCCTCTCCATATAATTCCTTATTAATATTATGAGCCTCAGTAACACCATCAGTATATAAAACTAATCTATCATTCTTTGATAATGTTATTTTCTCTTCAGTATATTTCGATTCCTCAAATGCTCCAAGAACAACGCCTGGCTTTCCACCTAAAAATTGAGGAGTTCCATCTAATATAGCCATAACCTTATTATGACCAGCATTAGTATATTTTAATTCTCCTGAAGCTAAATTTAATATACCAAGCCAGCATGTTACAAATACATTAGCATCATTATTATTACATAATGCGACATTACTTCTTTTCATAATAAATGAAGTATCCTCTCTAAATGACATTGTTAATGATTTAATCAATGTCTCTGTTTTCATCATAAATAATGCGGCTGGAATACCCTTACCAGAAACATCACCAATAACTAATGCTAGATGAGAATCATCGATATAGAAATAGTCATAAAAATCTCCACCTATTTCCTTTGCTGCCTCCATCATGCCATAAACATTTTCATCATTTTTATCATCCTTAGGTAATACAGATAATTGAATTTCACTAGCAACATTAAGCTCAGATTTCATCTTTTCCTTATCAGTCGCTGTCTTAGATTCTAATACTAATAATCCTAAGCTCCTTTTTGATACATTAACTCCTATATTAGCAATAATAACAAGAGTTATAAATCTAGGTAAATAATAATATAAAAATGCCTTTAAATATCTATTGTCACCCTGACTTCTTAAAAATTCAAGATATTTAAACCTTTGAGAAATAGTCGCATCATCGACATTTACTCTAGCACCATCTACCTCAATAAAATAAGCACCATTTAATAAATTAGCATCCCATTCACCTAAAAACATACCAGCATATAATGAGAATAGCATAGCTACAGATACTAAAATAAATGTAAATATCATAAGCTTAGGACTAAAATAATGATTAACTAATAAAATACATGCAGCCCACATTAATGTGCCATGCTTAGGTAATAAAACATTTAATGCTGTTATAGCTACTACAAATTGAATAATTAGGAAATATTTAAATTGCTTCTTCTTAATATATTCACTATTTATATAGAAAATACTAGAGCCTAATAAAACAATTTCTAAAGGGAATAAAACATTAATAAATACGAATGTATATCTAGTAACAAAGAATACACCTGTCAAATATAAAATCCATACTAAAAGTAAGGCTAGCGCTGCAAAAAAGCATCCTTTCGCAAGTCCCTTATTAGCATCTATTTCATTTTGATCATAAATCGCTTCAGTTAATATTTGTTTTTCCATATTAATCAATTCCTTTAAAAGTATCAAGTACTAGCCATTCAAATTCCCTATAGGCCACAGTATTATTCAATTCATCAAAGCACTTTAATAATTCAGTATAACGCCATTTATGTGACTTAGGATTCTTTTCATTAAATCTATTCCATAAATCATCACCAACTAATAAATAATCATTATGGATTGCTCTAATATTAGATAGCTTATCTCCTAAGGCAACTATCTTACAATCTATAGGAGAATTCTTTAATCTGATTAAAGCATTTAATTTAGTTTCCTTCCAATTTGTCTTATGATAATCAGGTAAATAATTATCTGATTCCATTCTTACAATATCAGCAATTCTTTCACCAAATTCAGTCTTCATATCATCATATGTAACATCAGTATCCTCAATCAAATCATGTAATGCTGCCGCGGCAATTAATTCATTATCATCAGTGATACTAGATACTATACTCATCGCCTCAAGAGGATGAATAATATATGGAATATTCTTACCCTTTCTTGATGCATTTCTATGGTGTATAGTCGCATACATAATCGCTTTTTCAATTAATTCATATTTATTCATTATAATCACTTGCCTTAACTAAACCCATTGTCTTACCAATCTTAGTAAGTCTTGCGGCCATTCTTTCGTTCATCTTTCTTTCACCATATATAGCATCTAATACTAATCTAACAACATTTTCACCCATGTCCTTAGATAATACAAAAACAACAGCTAATGCTAATGGGCCTGTGGCAGATGTAATAATATCAATATCCTTACCACTAAATTGACGAATAGAAAATTCATATGCTAAATCACCATATTCCTGTACAAAATCATCTAATTCCTTTAATGTCTTAAAGCCAAATGATTTAAATACCTTAAGGAAATTAGATAAATTAGTATCCTCTATTTCCATATTACCAATGGTTGCAATTCTCTTATTTAAATCACTAAATCCACCATTTTCGATATATGCATTATATGAATCACCATTTAATTCTAGATCATCTAATGTACCATCCTTTACTATTTGCTTAACTCTTCTTCTATAATCATCAATAGAATTTCTTATATTACAGAAGGTTTCATCAGCTAGCTCAAGAAGACCTGCTAATCTCATGAATGAACGCATATATTCTCTTGGGATTTCAACATCTGTCTTATATCCTGTATCATGCTGAATTGATGCCCATGCATGCTGAAGGATACTTCTTATTTGAATTTCAAATCTAATTTCATTTACCATAGGATTTTCTGGGTCATAATAAATTTCCTTAGGAATACGTGCTATATAATGCAATGATAAATAACCAAATTCATCGATATTATAAATCTTTCTTTTATCAATAGAATTTTCCCAATCGATATTAAATACCTTTTCTACCTTCGCAGCATATTTATCAATTTCATCCATGTAGAATGTAACTAATCTTACACCAACGATATCAGTAATATCAAAAATATCATTGTATTTATAGCCTTTTCTTTCAAGCTTACCAGCCAATGATTCATATGTTTTAATACGACCATCAATACTATTTACAATCGCACCAGAATCATTAACGAATTCCTTAAATTTATCAATAATTATTTTTTCTATTATTTCATAGGTACCATAGTTTTCTTTATATTGCTCCAATATTAAATCACAATGCTTATCCATAGGCCTACTCCTTTATATTTAAGAAGGTAGAAAAGCCTGTCATATCTAAAACCTCTAATATCTCATCCTTTGGATTATTTATAATCAAAGTACCGCCATTCGCAGTCATCTGCTTATGTAAAATTAAAATTATTCTTAAGCCTGCACTAGATAAATAATCTAGATCATCTAAAAATAAATTTAAGGTTTTAATGCATACTAGCTTTCCATCCACTGCTTTTTCTAATTCAGGGGCTGTATTAGTGTCTAATCTTCCCTTTAAAACAACATTTAATTCGCTTCCATTTGCACTAACATCAATAGTCATAATCATTCCTCCTAAACTACAATTTATATTAAATTTAAAATAAAAGTAGTTGTGATATAAAAATATTATAAAATATTTTTTAAATAAAGTCCATAAAACAAGTTTTTCTGAAACAAATAAACGAAAAAAAAGCAGGACTCTCACTCAATCCTACTTAATAATCATAATTAAAACTTTTCTACTATAGGAGCACTTGTAAATGATGAAATAGTAGCTGTAGCCTCAGTTAAATACAAAACTGAAAACTTACCATCATTTTCGTTATACATCGCTCTTAAATTAGGATTTGCATCTAGCATAGATTTTTTAGCATCTAAGCTATCATCATTTACTAATTTAGCGCTAATTCTAATCCATTCTCCATCTAATACAGCTGATATAGCAACATTATTATTCATCATAATTTGCTTATAAACATCCTTAGTATTGGATGTTGTAATATATAGTCTGCCATTATATACATTTAAAGCACCAAATGGTCTAACCTCAGGTTTATCACCATTAATAGTCGAAACAAAAAACACCTTTGCCTCATTTAAAAATTTTACTGTCTTTTCCATATTTACCCCTTATATTTTTCTAATATATTTTTAACAAATAATTTGGTTTTTTCTATAGCACCATTAACAGCTAGCATATGTACATATAAAAATTCATCATATACTAAAATATTCTTTTCTCTTAAAATCTTTTTTAATGCTCTAACTGTTCTTCTAGACCAATTAGATGTAGTAAATAAAGCGACTGCCTTAACATTTTCCTTAATTAGATTATTAGCATATTCTCTTAATTTAGATGACATGATATTAGCATATGGTGCTCCACCCAAAAATAATAATCCACATGGAGAATTATAATCATTTTGATCAATAGATAAAGCTTTTAAATTAAGCTCATTTGCTATATATTCAGCAATTTTTTTAGTATTACCTGTTTTTGAATAATATCTAATTCTAATATCTTCCATATTATGCAAGCACTACCTTTGAAACTTCTGCCTCAAAAACCTCTGGCTTATCCTTTGGGGCGAATCTATTAACTACATTTCCCTCTCTATCAATTAAAAATTTAGTAAAGTTCCATTTAATTCTTCCACCAAAGCCACTTTCCTTGCTAGTTAAATATTTATATAATGGCTCAGCATGTCTACCATTAACCTTAATCTTAGTGAATCTAGGGAATGTTGTTTTATATTTAGCAGTACAGAATGTATTAATTTTATCATCACTACCTGGAGCCTGGAATAAAAATCCGTTACATGGAAAATCTAAAATTTCAAAGCCCTTATCCTTATATTTATCATATAATTCTTGTAATCCCTTATATTGAGGTGTAAACCCACAGCCTGTGGCAGTATTAACAACTAATAATACCTTGCCCTTATAAATACTTAAATCTACTTCTTCATTTTTATTATTTGTTACTTTAAAATCATAAATATTCATATTTATCCCTCTTTTCTATTGTATACAATTAAATTATATACAACTTATAATATTAAATCAAGTATCTAAAAGAAAAAAGAGAATTATTTTTCTCTCTTCCCGCTTTCAATCATCTTCCAATAGCTTGCCACATCATTAGCATATTTACCATAGGCTAAATACCATTTGCTAGGCAAAAATGTTATAGGCTTATGCTTTTTAAGGCTTAATGCTAAATCAGTTATATTTTTAACTAAATAATCGTTAATAATATTTCTTTCTTCCTTTAAATTATTTTCATTATTATATTCGATTGGCTTACCAATTAATATTCTTTTTCTTTTTTGAGAAACATATACTGGATAAAATTTTATATTTTTTAGAGTCTTTCTATAATATAAATTACCAATAGAAACAAATCCCGTTTGTAGATTTGCAATATATTTAGAATAATCTATTGGTGATTCAGCAAATATAACAGCGTTATATCCGTTCATTAATGCTTTAATAGTTTCATTTAATGTATCCTTAATTCTATAATCATGATAAACAGGGATACAATTAGCAGAATTTTTCATTAATTTTGGTAAGCTTTTAGCAATTCTTTTTGCTAAAAAATTATAGAATCCCTTATGACGTCTAATATCTCCAAGTAAAACATCATGATAAGCATAATTTAATGCTAATTTTTCATCTAATGCACAATGAATAACCCAAAAATATGCAGGTCTTTTAAAATATAGATACATCATAGTAGGACCATCTATCCTCGCATGATTAACGACAAAAATAGATGGCTCCTTTATTTCTTCTTTATATTCGATTTTAGTATTTCTATATCTGATTTTTGCAATGATATATAGTAAATAATAATATAATGTTTTTCTTTTTTTCATACAATACCTATTTTCATTATTTTACCATATATTCAATATAATGCCATATTAAAGATTATTTATTATTTTTCACTTCAAATTTAATTTCAATATTTTGAATATTAGAATTAATTTTTAAGATACCATTACCTATTCCATTACTCCTAACATAAATACCACTATAGCCACCCTTAAATGATAATAATTTAGGTCCTATTATATCAATTGAGCCTGTAGTATCTACTGTATAAGGCTCATTATAATATGATAATAAATTACCATTTTGATCAATAGCCTTAATTCTAACTAAGGAAACATCATAGGTATTATTCTCATATAAAATATTACTAGATACATTTGCTTCTAGCTTTAGGCTTCTTACCTTACTTAATTCTATTGTCTTAAATACCAAACCATTTTTAATTCCTTCAAATTTATAGACAATTTCATTACTACCCCAATTAGCTAAATATTTACCATATAATTTATAGCCAACCTCAAAATTAATATGATGGAATAGCATTAATTTTAAGAATTTTAATTTATATTTAAAAGGCATTCTATTGCCATATTTCAATGTAGCCCATAAAACCTCCTTCATAGTATCAGAGGTCTTTTTAGAATAACCCTCATGTGTTTCTAGCAAATTACCAATAAAATCATTGATTTCAATTGGTGGATTCTTAATATTTTTATATGGAGAATCATTTTTATTATAGATTTTAATTAATTCATCATTTCTATATAATTTAATTTCATCTGCGTTAGTAAAAGCATATATTTTTTCTATGGATGATGCATTATAATCTCCTATATTTAAATTTGATGATAGCATTAAATAATTATCATTATTGTTATTAGATGAATATAAATATGATGAAATCTTAGGATTTCTAAACATATCTAAAACACCATGGTAGCATATTCTATCCCCACTACCAAATTCCTTATGAGTATTATAATCATTCATACACCAAACGAAAAAGCCTGTGATATTATCATCACCATAAAATTCATTCATACCCTTAGCTATTCTTAGTGCCTGATTAACTCTAACATATTCTGTATCAAACATTTTAGTAGGATGCATATGACCATTAAATTCTGAAACCAAATAAGGTATATTACCTCTAACAACGTTCTTCTTTTCATTCAATCCCCTTTTTTCATTTGGATCATAAAAATCATTATATGTGTATACATCCTCTAGCTCCTCACCAAATGTATAGCATCTAACTCCACCTGTTTGTCTTGTAGGATCTAGACTCCTAATTAATGCATTTGATTTAGAATAAAAATCATGATCATCTACTGATTCATTTATTCTAGCACCCCATAATATGATAGATGGATGATTTCTATTTTGTAAAACCATATTTTTCATATTTTCTAAGGCCTGATTCTTCCATTCATCATCACCAATATATTGCCAGCCTGGAGATTCAGTAAATACTAATAATCCTAGCCTATCACACATATCTATGAAATATTTTGACTGCATATAATGTGAGGTTCTAACTGCGTTAACATGTAGCTCCTCCTTTAATATTTTGGCATCTAATTCCTGCATGCTTCTAGGCATTGCATAGCCAACATATGGATATGCTTGGTGTCTATTTAAGCCTAAAATTTTAACCTTCTTCCCATTTAAATAAAATCCATCATTTAAGAACTTAGCTGTTCTTAATCCAAAATATTCCTCATATTTATCATCATCTATGCTTATTATAACCTTATATAAATTAGGATTATCTATATCCCATAATTTAGGATTACTAAAATCAATTCTAATATCCTCTATTAAATTCTTTGGCTCTATTTCCTTACTAATAACCACTTCATCATTAAAATAAACATCTATTTTATATTGATGAATTTCATTTAATTCAACATTAAATAATGCATACCATTCATTATTATCATTATATGGTTTTATAAATAAATCCTTAACATAATAATCATTACATATATCTAAATATACATCTCTATATATTCCACCATATGTTAAATAATCTATAACATTTCCAAATGGTGGAATATTTAATGATTCATTAGAATCAACGATTATTTTAATATTATTTTTACCCTCTTTTACATAATCCCTAATATCTATTTTAAAGCTATCATAGCCACAGAAATGGCTTAATACATGCTTATCATTTATATATAAATCAGATTTATGTAGCACACCATCAAATGTTAAAAATAGATGCTTATTTAATAAATCCTTAGTTATTTTTATATCATGAGAATATGTAGAAATCATTTGATAATCATTTTCATTTAAATAATTATATGGCAATTCCTTAACAGTATGAGGTATTGTTACAATCTCCTCTTTTTTATCTACCCTAAATACCCAATCTCTATTTAAATATATTCTTCTAATCATATTAAATTTCACCTCTAATTAATCGAAAACATACAATTTAATTATAATAGATAATTAAGCATTTTTAAAGCAAAAGAAAAAGCAGGATATATATGAGGGGAAGGAGTCCTGCTTCTCTTTGGTATTATATATAAAATTAAGACTAAATACTTCTAGATATGTGTGCTTTAACCTCGCCTACGGTTGCATTTTCGACATAGTTAGCACTTTGACATTGATTCTGTACAACAGTAATTGCGATAAAATCGAATTTTGCATCATCCTTAGCTTTGGCAATCTCTTCTAAATAATTTTGATTAGTTAAGCCCTTAATTGCAACTATTATACCCATTCCATTAGTTGTTAAATCAATGCATTCTTCACCTAAATAATCTTTTGCCTCCTGTAATGTGATGCAATTCTTATTTTGGAATCCTTGATTGATTTCATCAGCATATGACTTTGAAACCTTTGAGCATGATGCAAGCATAAATACAAATGCTAAACAAATAGATAAACTTACTATTATTCTTTTAAAAGCTTTCATATTTTTCTTTCCTAGTTATATAAATTTTTATATTTTTGAATTTCATTATTGATATAATCCTCGCTACCCTTATAAGAGTATCCGATGAATACAGATGACTTCTTTTCATCCTTATTATACCATAGGTATGTTTCACCCTTATCAGTAATCTTTACCTCGATTACATAGAACTTATCAATGCTAAATTCCTTATGGAATACGCAATCTGTAACTACAAATTCGTTCTTTTCAACATTGAATGTAATTAAAGGTGTATTTAATATCTTCTTTGCATAATTATAATTAGACCATGCAAATAATAAGCCTAATGTAGAAAGTCCTACTAAAACAGCTGATATTATTAATAACACTAGCTGCCATGTTGCCTTACCTCTTACATAAAAGAAAATATCTAATACTAAGAAAATTACGAATAATCCGAATGTTGATAGGGCACCATTAATATTTTTTTTAGCATCCTCTCTTTTAGCGATAACTACTACTCCATTTTCCATAATTTACACCAACTTCCAATCATTAATTTTTGTTGCTATATAATTTCTATCGATCATTTGTTTTTCATCTAATTTAAAATCAGCATCAACGCCACCATCAATATTTACATACTTACCATCTACTACCTTTGAAATAGTACTTAAGCTTGATGTTGATATAACATTACCTAATGGAGATACATTTTCTCTTACTGCACAAGGGCCTCCACCAGTCTTATCTCCTAAATTGATAACATTAGGATTATTAAGCTTAGCTAATACTGGCATAGCATTTGCTGAGCTAAATGAATATCTTGAATTTAAGAAATAAATATTATAGCCTAGGCTTGCTAGATCCTTATCGTTTTCATCAACCTTACCATCAGTATTAATATCTGCCTTAAATACCTGATGATTTGTAGCTCCTGTTAAAGGATTTCTTAAGTCAACAGCTACATTACCAATTAATGTTGATAATGAATATACTAAGCCATCAGCTGCACCACCAGTGTTAGTTGTTAAATCTACAACGATATTCTTAACGTTTTTCTTAGTTTCATCCTGTGTTAAATCTAAATATAATTGATTAAATATACAGCCTGTATTATTTAATTGTGTTTGGCTATACTTACCAAAATCTAATCCAGGAATACCAATATCATCCAAATCAAATTCATCCTTAGTGCTCTTTTGGTATAATGCGTCTGTATCAAGTTGTGTGAATTTACCGAAATCGATAAATACAGTATCATCAGCTCTAGAATAATCTAAACCAGTACTAATTTGAGCATTTGACTTACTCTTTGTGAATTTAATATCTGCCTCTTCCTTTAGCATTACTTCTTGGTTAAGCTTAGTCTTATCAACGCTATTATCTCCAAAATCATAATAATATGAGAAATCAGATAATGCTGTATGACCATCCTGTAAATATGTTAAAGCAATTGCTAAATTACTATCACTTGTTTTAATATCAGTATTATAAATACCATTCTTTAAATTCTTAGATGCTAGGAATTCATCAAATGATGTAAACTTTTTCTTTAAGCCATATTCAATATCAAAATCAAGGCATAATGATTGATAATAATAATCTAAATATTCCTGAGTAATAGTTGATTTTTTTGCACCCTCACGAATCTTTTCACCAAGTTCAGTTTCAATTGGTGAACCAAAAACTTCTTTTGATAATGAGCCACTAGGAATCAAGAATAGGCTTACTCCATTATATGCTAATGATACATTTTCATTTGTGTTAAATAATACTGAATTAAATACACTTAGAGGTATGTAGCATACGCCATCCTCTACATAAATATCTAATTTAGAATACCTATTTAAATCAATCTTAACCTCATTACCCTTCTTATATTCAGTTGATACTAGCTTAATTGCATTCTTTGTCTTATCAACATTAATTAAAGAAAGAGGCTTTTGAGTATCAGGAACAACTGCAGTTAATGCATCATAATCATCATATGTTAATGTTTGAGTATCAGCATTAATTACACATTTAGCTCCTGTTTCATTTTCTAATGTGAATTCATTATTATTCTTCTTTAAAGTAAATTTATATTTTTGGTTATCTAAATTAACTGAACGAACTAATGTTAATAAAACATTGCACTCCTCTAGAGGAATATATGGTATTGTACTATCCTTCTTAAAGAATAATTTACTTTCAGTTAATTTTACAATTTGACCGTTGTTAGAACCTATTACATCCTTTTTTACAACGCCTTCATCACCCTTAGAGCAGCTTGCAAGTGCTAATACACCTAAGGCTAAGGCACCTAAACTTAATAACTTTTTCATAAAAAAATCCTCCTAAACCCAAGGCTCTGCCCCAAGTTCAAATATATTCTAGCAATTGCGATGGGACAAACATGGGACATATATGACAAATTTTTGTCAAAAAAAATCCACAGCATAGCTGTGGAAATTAAAAACATTATTTTTTAATCTAAATATGCCCAATCATATTGAGTCATAAATTCTCCATTATAGGCATTTATAGCCTGTGGGTCACCCTTAGTATAATCAAATAAATCGGATGAGAACATACTAATATCAACCCAATATGTATTATAGCCCTTTCTTACTAAATTCTTAGCTCCTACTGATTCTAATGCTTCTATTAAATCCTTATATATCTTAGATAAATAATTTTGTGTTTTTAAATTATATTCATCCTCAAATAATATTGCAGATATTTCCTTTCTATTAGCTGTTGCCCCCTGAAGGCTAACTAAATAGGCTAAGAATTCCTTAGATTTAGATCTAGCAAATCTAAGTGGGACTCCATCAACATAAAAATCAAAGCTTCCAAATGTTCTAGCATAAAAATGATTTTTAATAGGATCTAATGGATATAATAAATTATCTAATGCTTCCTTTACCTTTTCCTTATCTGATGGCTTTAATAAATAGCCACTAGCATGTAATGAAATAGCCTGTTGCATATATTCAGAATAGCCTGTACAAAAAATAACATTAACCTTTGGCTTATATTTTTTTATTTCCTTTGCTAGATTAATACCATTAATCTCAGGCATATCTATATCTAAAAAGGCAACATCTACATCATTTTCCTTAACATAATCAATAGCGTTTATGCTTCTATCAAATGTAGTAATATTTTCATCTTCTACTAATCCATTTAAATTTCTTTTTAATGTATTAATAGCGTGCTTTTCATCATCAACTATAATTACCTTCATCCTTATTCTCCTTTACTCTAGGAATAATAACAGTTACCTTAGTTCCCTTATTTATCTCACTTTCAATAATAAGATTACCATTAACAAAATGTCTCAATCTTTCTCTTGAATTCTTAAATCCTAAATGATTTTCACCAATAACCTTATTAACATCAAATCCTACTCCATCATCATCAACTATAATAAAAATCTTACCGTCCTTTTCATATGATTGAACATTTACAGTACCACCCTCATATTTTTTAGTAATACCATGCTTTATAGCATTTTCTATAATCATTTGTAAGCTTAATGATGGAATTAAAAAATCAGATACTTGAATATCAAAATTAACATTTATCTTATCACCAAATCTTAGCTTTTCTAGATTAACATATTTAGTAACATGCTCCAATTCCTTAGTAAAAGGAATCAAATTAGAGGCTGTAAGGAAATCTAGGTTTTCTCTTAAATATTTGGAAAAATCAACTATCGCATCCTGGGCAGTCTTAGGCATACCCTCAATATCCTGAATCGCATTTAATGTATTATAAATAAAATGTGGCTTTATTTGAGATAATGCTATTTGAATCTTTTGTTGAGCCAATAGATCACTTTCGTGCTTATAAACAAATTGAATATGAAGCCAAATATAATAAAAGATAGTAACTATTACTATCATTATAGTTACATAGTCAACTATATGAGTGATTGATGAATCACTAAATATATCAAATGTCATACCAAAAACAACTAATGCGGTAAGTATGATAGGAATAACCAAAATCTTCTTCTTAGCATTCTTAAATTCTCTAATAATTACAACTAAATTATAGATTAATAAAATAATACTAATAACTAAGCATGTATATCTTAAAGGACCACCAAAGAAATGATTATCAGCCGTAAAATTTATACACCAATCTGTAAAAAATGATGTTAGATGAATAAATAAATTTATACCAACTAATATATTAACTGGAATATGCTTTTTATCAGGTGAAATTAAATATATAAATAATTCAATTACAACAGGTCTAGCTATATATCCATAAACTGATACTAAAAGTCTCATGTTTACATTAACTACATATTCTATCAAATAATATTCAATATAATTTTGAGCAACTAATGAGGCTACTATCAATATCAATACTATAAATATTTTCTTTCTTTTCATTCCTACAAATTTATCTGATAAGCAAAAGAAAAATACACCTAAAAGTGGTATATATAGCGCTAAAAAAATGGTAATAGCATTTACTGAATCAGAAGTCATTATTATTCACGTCCTTTTTTAAACATCATTTATATTTTAACACATTAATAATCTAGAAAAAGAAAAACTTCTATTCTATTATAGAAGCTTTATCTAATATCTACGAATTCATCATCTGAATGATTTCTGGTAATGCTGGTAAAACCCAAGCAACTCCATATATAGCATAATAAATAACATCGCTTAACATCTTATGAGCCCTTCCAGATGGCTTATAAAATAAGAAAAATGGTATTAATGTAAAATAAAATGCTGTACTAGGTGCTATACCAAAATTTCTTCTTTCGCTAGCTGGAATAATAAAGAATATGATTGTTACAATTAATATTAGCATACAAAGAACTAAATTCTTTTGAAATTGAATATATGGTCTTTCAAAATTATTATCTAAATCATCAATTCCATATTTTTTTATCATTATATGTCTAAATAAAAATAAGGAATATTCATAAGCTATACCAATAAATAGCAAATTGGAATCTCTAATAAATAATAAATTTTTAATCCAATAATTTGTAATATAATCACTATTTGTTCTAGATAAATAAGAAACAACTATAGATGAAACAGCAAGTAATGTAGGAATAATAGAAAACGATCTAAATAGCTTTCTATTAATAATATCTCCTCTAGGATCATAAAATAAAAAATAACCAATGATTGCAAATAGGCCAATACCTAAAAATATATTACCAGCCATTGATGATGCTGAACTATTCGCAACAGCAATACCTATCCTACCAAAGCTTAATTGCTCATAGTATAGAGTTGAGCAGGTCATTAGATAATATCCAAATGAGCAGGTCATAAAAAACCAGGCGGTCCTATGCAAATTCTTATGAGTTTCAGATATAATACCTATGACTATTATCAATAGCATTAAAGCACCAATTCCTGATGTATTTTCAAATACCTTTTGGATTGTTGTATCATTAAAGCCTTCTAAATATTCATATTTTTTAGTAAAGATAGCTAATAAAACTGTACTTGTAACAACAAGTGCTAATCCTATTCCTCTAAAGAACCATTCTCCTAGGAATGGCTTTATTTTATGACTATCTATGAATTCCTCTACCCTATTTCTCTTAACATCTTTTTCTATAATTATCTCATCACTTTCAGCACTTATTCTCTTTTTCTTAGATATATAATATAAAATTGATGTTATAAATATTGAAACAAATAAAGCACAAAATATTGATAAATATCTATTGATTTTAGCTAATTCAATTATATTATTAATTTTTATTTGTAATTGAATAGCATTTCTTATAAATTCTTTACCACTTTTAAATCCAAAAATTTCGGGATAAGCATAAAAATTATTAATTACCTCATCCTTTATTTCCTTCATCTTTGCTTGGCAGGCTAAAGTACCATCTTCATCAAAATAGCTCTTCCTATCAGCATATATTTCATCTATTACATTCACATTTTCATTTATATGTAAAATAGTCTTAATAGTATATGTATATCCATATTCTTCATCACAAAGATAATTTCCATCCTTATCAAATAATCCTATTTCTACTATAAATGTCATTTCATTACTAAAAACAGTAGTGTATAAAACATCACATACAAATACCTTATACATATAATCCAATCCATTATAATTCCAATCTCTTGTGAAATAGAATTCATAATAATCACTAGCAGCCATATCAGGACTAAATCTAAGCTGAATATTTGTTTTAGAATCAGTTATACCAACTAATCTTTCAGTTCTTAATACTGAATTAATTGATTCAGCTTTATAGCTTTCTCCCTTTTCAATTACCTGATTTCTAATATTATTAAATTCAATATCATTAAAACTTCCAGGATTAGATAATGTTATTGATGGTACAACAAAAAAGATAATCATTAAAACCACTAATATTATCGATAAAATACCAGTTGTAATGATTCCCTTAAGGCTTATTAAAAAATTAATAACCTTATGATATATATCTAATATTTTATTATTAAAGTTACTAATTTTTTCTTTCATCAAATCACCTAATTAAATACATTATATTAGATTTCTCTAATAATCATATCATGTGCTTTTTTTACCTTTTTTTTATTCTCATACATTAAATCATCTGCATGCTGGAAAACATCCTTATATGTCATATTTGGCTTTGCAATAAAATATCCTCTAGCAACAGAATGAATTAAATCTATTCCTTCAAAATTGATAATTGAATATTGTAATTTAGCATCAAAATCCTTGATGATTTTTTCTATATTATTATAATCATCACCCTCTAAAATAATAATAAATTCATCACCACCAACATGGAATAGTTTTGATGTTTTAAATATTGAAGGTAGCATATGGCCAGTCTCAACAATTAAATGGCAGCCAAATCTATGGCCATATGTATCATTTGTTGTTTTAACATTATTAACATCTAAAACAACAATGCCATATGATACATCCTCATTTTCTAATTTCTTCATTAATCTATCTGTTTCTTCAAAATAAGCTGTTTCATTTCCTAATCCAGTTAAATGATCTCTATATGATAATTTCCATAAATAATCATTAATTTTAGCTTCCTTCATTCTAATGCTATAATGCCTAAATGCCATTATTATAACCATAATAACAAAGACAATGAAATTCATATATGCTGAAGCTCCATTAAAATATTGATAATTATTAACAATGCTAAAAATAATTATTGTAATAATTGTAATCATATTGATGCATGTAAAGAATATTGGAGAAATAACTAATATACCACTTAATACCATACTGATAGTTAAATGAACTATAGGGCTAGAGCTCTTAGATAAATCTAATATGGAAATAACTGTACCCCAGGCTAAAATAGAAAGGGAATACAAATGAAGTATTATAGACATTTTAAATAATGATAATTTATTTTTCCTGCATAAATATAAAAACAATATTCCTAATAATGAAACTATAATTAAAAATAAATAAGAGCCTAAATAAATAAAATTAGTAACAGAATATGTTTTAACATTTAAAAACCAATATATAACAAAAACAAGCTCAAATAAAACTATAAGTGAAAGCATTAAAATATACAATAATGTAAATTTTTTAACGAATCCACCCAATATTATCATATTATCTCTAAATCTATTTTTCTTATCCTTATCCATCTTTATTTCCCCATTTTTATCTATTTTTTATTATAACAAAAAACCTAAGAATATTTCTACTCTTAGGATTAATTGTATTTTAAAAATTATTAGATTGTTTTAATATTTCTAAATACCTTTTTGTAATTTCTTTAAATGGCTGATCCTCATCATAAATATAAATAAGCTGCATTACCTCATTTGTTTTTAAAGGTATAGCAACTATACCATCACCATTTAAATCTATTGACATTATACCTGATGAAATTGTATATCCATCTAATCCAATTAATAAATTAAATAATGTCGCTCTATCTGTAACAACAATTTGCTTCTTTGATAAACTAGAGCCGCACACTCTTTAATTGATTTAGGCTGCTTTACAGCCTTTTCTTTTGTTCTTTACTAGTTTTTTTATAAATTAGAGTTATAATATTTTAGGAGATGAAACAATGAAAAATAATATATTAAAATACTTCTTAAAATATGTAAAAATTGATACTATGTCAATGGAGGGACAGTCTACTACACCTTCTACAAAAAAGCAGTTTAATTTAGCTAAAATATTAGTAGATGATTTAGCTGAATTAGGGCTTAAGGATATCAATTTAAATGATAATTGTATTGTAACAGCATACCTACCATCAAATTGTAATTCTAAGTTAAATATTGGCTTTATTGCCCATATGGATACTATCCCCGGCTTTTCTGGTACTAATGTAAAGCCAAATGTAATAAATAATTATGATGGTAATACAATTAAGCTAAATAATATTGAGCTTAATCCTAATAAATTCCCATTCCTAAAAAATTTAAAGGGCAAAACATTAATTACTACTGATGGTACTACAGTATTAGGGGCTGATGATAAAGCAGGTATAGCAAATATTATGACAATGCTAAAATATTATCATGATAATCCTACTTTAAAGCACGTTAATATTCATGTAGCATTCACACCAGATGAAGAAATTGGCGGTGGCATTTTTTCTTTTGATGTCAAAAAATTCGGCTGCGATTATGCTTATACTGTAGATGGAGAGCCATATAATGAAATCAATTATGAGAATTTCAATGCAAAAACTATTAATGTAGAAATTAAGGGATTAGATATTCATCCTGGTTCTGCGAAGGGACAAATGATTAATGCATCAAGAGTCGCAATGGAATTTGATTCACTATTATCTGATTTTAACCGTCCTGAATATACTGATGGTTATGATGGATTTAATCACCTTTGTGAAATTAAAGGTGAGGTTGGATATGCTAATATGTCATATATATTAAGAAATCATGATGAAAAATTATTAGATAAGCAAGTAAATGAATTTAAGAATGCATGCGAATTTTTAAATAAGAAATATACCTTCGATACTGTTAAGCTAGAAATAATTGATAGCTATTCTAATATGAGACAATTAATTGAAAAGGATGATAGATGTATAAAGCGTGCTATAGCTGCAATTAAAGCCTGTGGTTTTATTCCTAACACTGTTCCTATTAGAGGTGGAACTGATGGTGCTAAGCTAACCCAAATGGGATTAAACACACCAAATCTAGGAACTGGTGGCTATAATTGTCATGGACCATATGAATGTGCATGTCTAGAAGAAATGGAAAATGTTGTTAAAATATTAATAGAAATCGCTAAAGAATAAATTGGAGCTGTAAAGAAATAAATTTTCATGTGAAGATTTATTTCTTTACAGCCTCTTAAATTAAATCTTACTTAAATTATATGTTTTCCATCTACCATTATGCCATCTAACAACAAATATAACCGCTCTAATACATTCATCTAATGCCATAGCCATCCATACGCCTAATAAACCCATATTCAAAATATATGGAGATCCAAATATGAATGAGCCTAAAACAGCTACACTCCAGCAAAAAATTATAGCACTGACTGTTGGGAAAACTACATCACCAGAGGTTTGTAATGCTCTAACATAGACAATATTAAAGGCTCTACCAAATTCTAATGCTATTTCTATTGCCATAACCCCCTTAGCCATTTTTAATAAATCCGGGTCTGTAACATGGAATATCATAAACATATAATCTGATAATAGGAAGAAAATTAAAGCAATTGATGTAGATACTATAATCGATATATTTCTAGTCTTTTTTACAACAGTATCAACAGCCTTAGTTTCTCCTGCCCCTAGCAATTCTCCAACAATAACCTGCATAGCTTGGCTTACAGCTGATGTAAATAAATAGGTCACCATAGCGAACATAGATGCATATGTCTTTATATTACCAATACCAACATTATTCATATTATAAATAACAATTTGATTTACAACCATCTGAATAATTATTTGACTTGTTTGATATGATAATGATTCTCCACCTGATGGAGCCCCAACCTTTAAAATCATTTTTATCATTCTAGTATTATGAATGAATTTATTGAATGATAAGCTAACTCCAACCTTTTTAATATAGATAATTAACAAAATAATAAATCCAACAATTCTAGAAATTGATGAAGATAATGCAACACCAATAATAGGCATATCAATTGATGCAAAAACATTAATTAATATGATATTTCCTACTATATTCAAAGCATTCATAATAACATTAGTAATCATTGATTCCTTCATATAATTATTAGCCTTTAAAAATGATGATAATGTAGTTGCCATAATTTGGAATACTATAGATCCACCAGCAATCATTGAATATAAAATAGCATCATTTAATGATGTTTCAGGAGTTTTAATCCAAACTAAATAAAATCTAGATAAGCCAACAACCATCAATGTTATTACTAATGATGAAATCAAATTAAACCAAAACGAAGAATAATATACCTGTTCTTCTCTTTTTCTATCCTTTGCTCCTCTATATTGTGTAATCAATATAATTGATACACTAGATAAAACAATAAAAACATTTAATATAACATTAATGACAGTATTCGCATTAGCAATACCATTTACAGCATTCTCATAATTACTCATCATTATCTGATCAGAATAGCCAACAATAATTTGTAATAAAAGCTCAACAAAAATGGGAATTGTTAATAAAAGCAGATATTTATTTTGTAATAATTTATTTTTTCTTGCTTCTTCCATATTTTTAACCCCAAATAATTATATTATTTAAAATGAAAAAAGCAATATATGAAATAAGCTAAAACGATACCATAGTACAAAAACTTAAAAAGCAGGACTTCATCCTGCTTAATATTTTTCTATATATTTAATAATTTATAATATTGCAATTGCAATAATTATAGCAATAACCCAAAATGCACTTATTGTTAAAGCAACAGCCATTAATCCTGTCGCTTTACCATTTTTTAATTCTCTAAATTCCATTTGATTTGAAACAAACCACAGGCCAAAGAATGGTATAAATAAAGCCACCAAAATACTAACTATAGATGGATATTCTTTTTTAGCACCCCATCCATCTAATTTATCAATTAATTGATCCTTCATTAGGGCTTCATATTCTCTATCTTTAAAAACAATTTCGTCTAATTTACCATATACATCATATATATCATCAATGTATGCAGTTTTTATTTTAGTTCCGTCATTCAAATAAAAATATAATTTTCCTTCTTCCATTCTATTAGCAAGTAATAATATCATACCTAAATTATGTACTGTAATAACAGCTATATCTGATACATTAATTTCATAATTTTTCTTATACCCATTTATTATAATTTTTTCTTCAACTGAATTATATGTAATAATATTTTCAGGTGTTTTTACATTTTTATATAAATAATAAGGCACATAAGAAAGCAATATTATAAATAATGAAATTACACTAATTAATGTAATTTTAAGTGCCAATTTATCATTAAAAATCGAAATCAATACAATTCCAGCAACTAACGCACTTAATAAAAATACATATAAAAATATAACTAAAATTAAATCCTCTTTACTTTTTTTACCTAATACCATAATAGCACCAATATACTCAAAATTATTATTTTGTATAAAACAAAACTATTATCATTTTACTACATATCAGTTGAATTTTGAACACTTTCTAACTATATATTTAAATTTCTTGTTCTTTAAATAAATCTAATTTCCTATTAATAAACCATAGTACAAGTCCTATACCATATGTTACTATAAGCATTCCCAAAACAACAAATATAAATGTCCAGTTTTCACCTTGGACAAAATAATACCAATCATAATTTCTATTTACACTTCCATCTGCATTAAGATGTGTAAATACATTAATGGAATAAAATATAGTATATCCAACCATATGTATCATATTTAAGAATGTACATTTAAATTTTATATTACTTCTTCCTTCAAATAATATAAAAGATAGAATTGCGGAAACAGGTGTTAAAAAATGAAAAAATAAATTAGTATTTCTAAATAAGATGAAATAGCTATGTCCTTCCGCTATCGCAACAAAGCCTAAATAAAATACAACTACAAAGAAGGTTAATGTTACACCTGTAGTAGCAATCATCTTAAGAATCTTTAACCAATTAGGTATTTCATTACGCTTCTTTAATAATATCAAAATATCAAATACCACTATTATTGTCGCAACAATACCAGCAATAATATTAGATTGTGTTGTAAACATCCTAAATGTTTTAGGTCCTCTTAATGTAAGAATAATTGCACAAACAATAACTGATATCATTGTAAATATATTTAATAATAATGATCCATAAATCTTTTTCTTCATTGTATCACCCAAATCTATGTATTATTATAGCACAAATTAAAAGAAGCAGGGTCATAGTATCCTTGCTTCTGGGTTGTTATTTATCTTTTATTATTCAGCATCAGCCTTTAATACTGCATTAAGCATAACAGTTGCACCATCTGTACAATGCTCTGGCTTAGAATATTCTGGTTCACAATGTGAAAGACCATCCTTTGATTGAACGAAAATCATAGTTGTTGGAATAACATATGCACAGAATTGTGCATCATGACCAGCACCTGAATGAATATACTGAGTTGTTTCGATTTCACAGGTTTTTTTATAAAAACTTAGTTTCTCCTTCTTAATGAATGTCCCATTATTATCTTAACAACTAAAACTATTAAAAATGCTCTTAATTTACAAGTTAAAACTATACCCTATTCCTACATGTGTAATAATAAATTGTGGATCTGCAGGATTTACTTCTATTTTTCTTCTAATGTTTGCCATATGCACTCTCAAAGATGAATTTGATTCACCAGCATTAGGTCCCCAAATAGCTTTTAATATATAGTCGTATGTCAAAACTTTACCAGCATTCTTAGTTAGAATTGCTAAAATTCTATATTCATTTGAAGTAATAGGAATTAACTTATTATCTACATATACTAAAGCTTTATCATAATCAATCTTAAAATTCATATACTTAAATGTCATATCAAAATTGATTATATTGTTTGAAATGCTATGTCTAATGGCTATTTTAACTCTAGACTTCAATTCGTTATTCCTAAACGGTTTTATTAAATAATCATCTGCTCCTAAATCAAGAGCTTTTACAATATCACTTTCAAAATTTCTAGCAGAAACAACAATAATAGGAGTTGTCATAGATTTTCTTATTTTTATAATAACATCTATTCCATCAAGATCAGGTAAACCTAAATCTAAAATAATAACATCTATCGTGTTAGAAGATACTAATGATAAGCCCTCTTTTGCCGTAAAAGCTTGATAAACAGTATATTCATCTTTCAATAAAGAACTAATTAAATCATTTATGCTTTTATCGTCTTCAATAATTAAAATATTATTTTTCAACACTTTTCACCACCGGTATTTTAATTGTAAAAGTAGCTCCTACATCAGGATTATTAGAAGCTTGTATTATTCCACCATGTAATTTAGCAATTGTATTACTAACAGATAATCCAATTCCTTTATATAAATAATCATAATCATCACTAACAAATAATGATTGATTTAAATACCTATCAACATCATCAGTAATGCCAGGTCCAAAGTCTTTTATTTTTATATATACAAAAGACTTATCATATTCAGCATATAATATAATCGGTAAATCAGATTTACCATGTATATAAGCATTTTCCAATAAATTATTTAATATTTGCCCAAAAAGTTTAGAATCAACATTAACAAATAATATTTTATCTGGAACCTGTGCTAACACTTTGGCATCAATATATCTATTTTTAAACCTATGAATTGCTTCTTCAAATAATTCTTCTACTAATTCTTCATGCATAGATAATTTTAAGTTAGTATTTATTTTAGATATAGATAATACATTCTCAACCATACCTAATAAATTTTCAGCTTCTTCCTTTATTGCAATTATAGCCTTCATATCATTTTCGCTTATTTTTTCATTTTTAGCTAAATTTGTACTATTACCTAAAATAGATGTTAAAGGAGTTCTTAAATCATGAGAAACAGATTGTAAAAAATTACCCCTCATTCTTTCTTTTTCAGCTTCTATTTTAATACTTTCTTCTGCCATTATCCTAGTAGTCATAACTGAAGTTAAAATAGCTATAGCCAGCATTACAAAGAAAGTAAGAATATAAGCTGGAATTGAAAATGATAATTCAAAATATGGAATAGTAAAAGCGTAATTAACTATAAAAGATGCAATAATCGAAGACACAATTCCATATAAATACCCATTTGTAAATCTAGAAATTAGAAAAATAGAAAACAAAAAAAGTAATGAGCTATAAATAGCAGAATCCTCAATATAAATTTGAATTAAATAACATAATCCAAAAGGAATCATTAACAGAATTAAACTTAATAATGTATCTTTCCAAGAAAAAGTAAATATTTTAATTTTTCTATCATTCATTAATTTCACCAGTTTTTTTCGAATATTGCTTTAATAAATTTT
This sequence comes from Caryophanales bacterium UBA7004, assembly GCA_002449755.1. GTDB lineage: Bacteria > Bacillota_I > Bacilli_A > Acholeplasmatales > Anaeroplasmataceae > Anaeroplasma. The sequence goes on along the minus strand of DJXM01000042.1, from coordinate 4,636 downwards.
CAGATGCGTGAGCAACGGGTAAAGTAAAGAAAATCCCCATAGCTTCACTATTTGAACCAAGCTTATCATATAATTTTTTCAAAATAGTGTCCACAATATCCTTATTAACTAATATTAATATAATTTCTTTTTCCGGGTGGATTCCGATACCATATAGCTTCATCGCATCAGGGGATACACTCGAATTTGCTGGAATAATAGTTCCGCCACGTGCCCCATTTTCTTTTGCTACATCCATTACAAACTCTGAAAATCCTTCATTTACGATGGCAACAATATTAAACAATTTAATATCCATTATTTCACACCTCCTGATGTTAATGCAATATAATTTGATACTCCAATTATAGAATCAATTGGAATAGTATATACCATACAAGCATTACTTCTAAAGCTTTTAAATCTATCTTCTAAATTAAGAATTGCATCCTTAACTTGATCCTCTCTAACAACGCAAAACATTACATCTTTCGTAAATGATTTATCTATAGCGCCTTGGGCTAATGTAGAAGCAAAACCTACAACATGATATTTTTCTAGCACATCACCAATAATCTCTTTTTTCCCCTTTGGCAATGTAATAATCATTAAAAATATTTTAATTAAGTTTTTCTTAGATTTCATAGTTGCCACCGAACCTTATTATTTTCTTATCATCTTCTAACAATACTTGTTTTACAGCCTTTTTTATTCTTCTTTTTTCTTTAAATACGGATAAAGCACCTAATATTTCTATTGATAATAATGGACTTAAAGCTACTAATGATACAACACCAAATCCATAATTTAGGATTGATTCACTGCCATTTAAATTATTACATACACCAATAGCAATTGGTAAAATAAAACTAGATGTTAATGGACCAGAAGCTACACCACCAGCATCAAAAGCAATTGCGGTATATATTTTAGGAACAAAAAATGCCAAAATAAAGCATAATATATATCCAGGAATAATTATATATAATATTGATATTTTAAATGCAATTCTAATCATTGCCAATGAAATAGCAATACCTACACCTATAGCTAAAGTTATTAACATACTTCTCTTTTTTATTAAACCATTAGTCATCTCTTCGACCTGCAAAACTAATATCTTAATTGCTGGTTCAGCTAAAACAGTTAAGGCACCAATAACAAATGCAATTATTATAAGTACAAATGTATTCGTGTTAGATAATAAATATCCAATTTTATATCCTATAGACATATAAGTATTATCTACAGCAGACAAAAATAATACTAAACCTAAATAAGCTATTATTAATCCTTTTACCAATAAAATAATTTGCTTTTTAGATGAATGTAATAAAACCCTATCAACTACTATAAAACATAAAAACAATAATCCAATTGAAATGCCAACATCTTTTAATTTTTCTGCAAAGCATTTTAAATATGATAAAAAGAAATTATTAGATATAGAATAATCATTTAGCTCATAAACCATTTCTTTTCTTGAAAATAAAGCAAGAATTAATACTATAAGAACTGGTCCTATAGATGAAAAAGCAATAAATCCAAACGATGCATCTTTTTCACTTTTTTGAGATAATATATTAGCGACACCTGCACCTAAAGCCATTAAAAATGGAACTGTCATTGGACCTGTTGTGACACCACCAGAATCAAAAGCTAAAGCAACAAGTGATTCTTTTCCTTGGAATGCTAGTAGAGCTACTATTGAAAATGCCAACATATATAATAAACTTAATATTCTTATTAAATTAATCTTTTTTATAATCTTAAGTATAGCAATAACCAAGAAAAAGCCAACAGATAATCCAACAGATACAATCAATAAAACATTATTAAAAATAGATTTTGTTTGAGAAGCTAAAACAGATAAATCAGGTTCAGCAATAGTAATAAGAAAACCAAACATAAAAACTACTAATAATAAAATAATAACTTTACCTTGCTTGGTCAATCCTTTACCAACCTTTTTTCCAATTGGAGTCATAGCATGTTCAGAGCCATAATTAAATAGTCCTATTCCAATAATAACAATAATAGTTGCTAAAGAAAAAGATAATATTTCATATCCTGTAAATTCTATTATTCTAAAAATCAATAACAACATCACCAAAGCATATATAGGTAATACAGAAATTAATGATTTTCTCATTTCAATTAATAATTCTTTTTTCAATGACAATCACCCATGTTATATTATATACAATAAAAAATATATTGTCTCCTTTTAAATGAAATCTTAACAAATTCTTAACACAATTTTTTTATAATTTATTTTAAAACTCTATATCAAAAAGATAAATTAGTAAATATACTGTAGGGGTCGATTGCAAAAAATAAAATATAGTATAAATTATTACTATATTAGACCAAAAAACAAAAAAATCATCAATTAGAAAAGCTCATAGTCATTTTCATTGTTTTCACAGAATAAAATGTAAGAAAAATGGCTTAACTAAGCTATTTTAGATAAAATAAAAAGTAGAGTGAGAAGTCCTTCTTAATATTTTTTCCATTATTAAACTATCTCCAAACCACAGTTTTATATTTTACTATATTTCAAAATATAGTAAAAATGATTGGAAATAAATCCAACCATTAATCCTACTTTTTCTTCTTTTTATATCTAATTACAAAGAATAGTACTAATAATAGGGCAACAACGATTCCAGCTGCAATGCCTGCTATTACTAATCCTCCACCTGCATATCCAGGGGCAATATCTAAAAACATAATCGATACTTCCTTTCTAAAAATTTATATTAGCTAAACTTAATAAGCTTGTTATTATAAGACCAATTGAAAAACTAAATGCATTACAAAAAAAGCCATACAAAATATTTTTTTTCTTATCCTTAATTATCAAATAATAAAGAGCTGATTCAATAAATACAATTAATATTTCTAATCCAACAACTACTAAATAATAGTATAGATTAGAATCAAATTTATAATATTTTAAAAATAGATTAAGGGGTATATTTGTTATTGCATTTATAAGAAACGAGAATAATAAAACTGTCTTTCTTCTTTCTGATAAAATCAATAATATTATTACCTCAATTAGGCATGTTAGTAAATAATAAATTAATATATCTATATCAATCAGCCTTCTTTTCCTTATTCATTTTAATATTAACAAATATAACAAGCAATAATGATAATAAGCTTAATATTCCAATCATTATCTTTGTAGCAATTATAGGATAATTAAACATACCAAATAGGTAGCCTGGTACTAAAAATGCCGCAAGCAAACCAAACGCAAAGCCTTCCTTTTGTTTAAATAAATCATTAATCAAATATAAAGTTAGAGGCATTGAGCAATTAAATAACAATATACCAAATAATGATAAATATAAATTCGAATTAAAGCATATTAATAAAATAGCTGATAATACCATGGTTATAATAATTGTTTTATTAATACCAATAAATTTAGCAATTACTCCCCCTAATGCCTTACCAAGCATTGCAGATGCACCAATTAATAATAAGACCCAAATAGGCTTATCAAAATCTAAAGGAATAATTTTTCCAACAAAAGATCTAATTAATACAACAGCTATAATCATTAAAGCTAATATTAAAATCCAATTTTGATTTAAATTTAGTTCATTTGAAATATTATTTTCTTCTACACTTATATCCTTAGATAACAACAATATTAATGTTATTATTAAAGCAATTGATATAAAAGTGATCCAAATAGATAAATGATGAATATTTGTTCCAATTGCTAGTCCTAAGGCACCAGTTGAAACAAATACACCCAATGATACAATATTATTATTTGTTTTAGAAATGACATATTTACCACCAGATACATGGAAGAATGAATTACCTATACCTAATAGAATAGCACTAATTATATACTGGAATTTAAATATAATTCCAAGTATTAATGATATTATTGAAATTATTAAGAATAATCTTTCTTTATTTTTATATTTATCAATTAATAACCCAACAAATGGCTGAGTGCAAAATGCGATAATATTATAAACTAGAAAAATTATTAAAGCCTTAGTTTTATCATCATCATAAAGTGATGAAAATATAACAAGAGCACATATTCCATCTACTAAGAAATGTAATATAGTAAACAAAATCGTTGCCATAGCAGGTTTTAATTTAAACATATAAAGCACCTAATATTCCTTTATAATTTAATCCTAGACAATTCTAACACAAACAGTATATTTTTTCAATAATTGTCCGTCAAAAAAAGAAAAAACTCCTAGATAACTAGGAACTTAATTTTTCTCTTTTCTTCAATAAATTCATACATTGAAGTAGTATATTTATTAATAAAGGTAATACTAAATACAACTTCCAATAACATTGACAATTGAAGTTATGTTTTTTTACCAGCAAAAAAATCAATTTTCAAAATTTTTAAAAATAATTATAATTTTCATCGATAAAAGGATCCTTCATACTTTAAAAGATATTTTATATGATATTTTCAAGGTGATTCAAAATAATAATTGTGTTAATTGCAAAAGTTAATTCCGCTATAAATAGTTGAAGTTATTTTTTTGCATAGTTAAATTCCGTTCATGATATAATAATCATTACCTTAGTTTTGGCTGTTTGGAGGTAGCCTAATGAAAAAAGCTAAGATTACACCTAATACTAAAATTAAATATACTGA
>DJXM01000032.1 GCA_002449755.1 Caryophanales bacterium UBA7004 | reverse complement strand
AGTGTTTCCTGTTTTGACTTATTTTTCTTGATATATAAAAAACAAACAATAAATCTACAAAAATATTTGTTTATATAGTATAATTACAATTAATATAACTTGATTTGAGGCGATATTATGGTATTAACATTTAAGAATAATGAATTTAAAATGGATTATTTCAAATTTGGAAATGGTAAAAAGAATATGATTATTATTCCTGGTGTATCTATTAAAAGTGTAATGGAATCAGAAGAAATAATAAAAAATGCATATAAATTATTTTCTAATGATTTTACAATTTATGTTTTTGATAGAAAAAAGAAAATGGAAAAATCATATAATATTTTTAATATGGCAGATGATTTAATTAAAACTATAGATGGCTTAGGATTAAAAGATTTATATGCCTTAGGTGCATCACAGGGTGGAATGATTGCGTTAATTATAGCAATTAAAAGAGGAGATTTAATAAAAAAATTAAATGTTAATTCAACTACAGCATTTGTAACTCATGATAAATATTTATTATTTGATGAATTAATAAACTTATCAATTAATAATAAATTATTAGATATGGTTAAGCTATTTTGTAAAAAGGCTTATTCAAATGAATTATATGAATCAGTTAAAGATTCATTATTACCATTTGTAAATTCTATAAATGAAAATGATATAAATAATTTTATTATTGAATCAGAGGCATTAAAGGATTTTAATATTTTAAATGATTTAGATAAAATTAAATGTGATACATTTATAATTGCTTCTAAATTAGATCAAATCTTTGATTATAATGATTCAATTACATTAAATAATAAAATTAAAAATTCTAAATTATTTTTATATGATAAATATGGCCATGATGTATATGATGAGGCTTTAGATATAAAAAATAGGATTTATGATTTTTATATGGAATAATATTTTTAAGCTTAAGAATTTTATAATTTTTAAGCTTTTTAATTTTGATTCGATTTGTGCTAATTTTTCCGCAAATAAATTTTTATAGGTTTATAATATCTTTTGTCTTGGGGGAATAATTATGACAAAAGAAGAAAGACAAATGAAGAAAAGAGATATGATACTTAATGGTAATATACTAAAAGCTATTTTAGTAATTTCATTACCTATAGTATTTTATAATATATGCAATTATTTATATGGAATCTATGATATGATGATTGTTCAAATTGCTCATATTGGAGATGCCGCTGATGTTGTTGTTTTAGACCAAATCAAAAACATGATTCAGACTCTAGGTGGTGCTATAGCAACCGGTGGTGGTATATTAATTGCTAAAAGAATTGGTGAAAAAAGAATTGAGTATGCTAAAAGAAGTGCTAATACTTTATTTACAATAGCTTTAATTATCGCATCTATTACTTTATTATTTATTCCTTTTGCTGTACCTTTTTTAAAGCTATTACAGACTGATCAATCAACAATTGATAATGCGCTAGGTTATTTTAATATTCAAATGGTAAATTTATTTATTACCACATTGAATGTTGTATTTATTGCTATAGAAAAATCTAAAGGAAATACATTTAAAATTTTTATTTTAAATTTAGGTGTAATTGTTATTAAAATAGGATTAACTACCCTATTTGCCTTTGGACCATTTGAGGGTGTTACAATTACATGGCTTGCTGTTGCTACAATGATAGCACAGGGCTTCATGATGGTAGTTATGGTCATTTTAATGGTTTTACCTTCTAATATTTTAAGAATTACACCTAAGTCTTTAAATTTAAATAAAGAGGATTTAAAGATTATTATTAAATTATCATTGCCTGTTTTTATTGGTAGATTCCTATTTCATTTTGGAAAGGTATATTTAAATTCTATTGCGACAGTTACATATGGAAAAATGGTTGTAGGTGCTTTAGGTATTTCAAATACTATGGCAGGCCTACCAACTAATATAATTAATTCATTTGAGGATGGTGGCTCAACTATTGTTAGCCAAAATTATGGTAATGGAAATGGTAAGAGAATAATGAGATTCTATTTTATAAATATGATATTAGTTTCTTCAATTTCTTTAATTGCTTTAATCATATTATTTATATTAAAGGGTAATGTCGCTGGATTCTTTGATGGTAACGATGAAGAATACAGAACTATTATAGTTAATATATTTAAGTGGGAATGTATTGATGTATTCTTTACTGGTATTTCAGGTGCTTCAAATTCTATTTTCTATGGATTTGGAAAAACAAGAGTTACATCTATTATGTCTATGGTAAATTTGTTTGGCTTTAGATTACCAACTCTTATGATTTTAATGTATGGTGTAAAAATGAATTATGAGGCATGTGGTATTGCAATGTTTGTATCTAATACATTAGCTGGTATAATAACATTTAACTTATGCTTAATTTTTATGCTTAGATTAAAAAATAATTATAAATATAAATCTTTATTCATAGATAATGATTTTCTAACATCTTAAATATTATAAATTTATAATACGTTTGAGCCTATTAAAATTGGCTCTTTAATTTTTTTCTAAAATGTAATTTCAAAATTTTGTCATTAACTATATATAATATATATAAAAAAAATCTCGTATTTTTTGCCTTGACATCTTAATTTTTTTGCCCTATTATATGTTTACGAAAGAGGGGTGCTGTAAAATGAACAAGGTAATTATTGTCGAATCTCCTTCAAAATCAAAGACAATAGGTACATATCTTGGGCCAGGATACACTGTTTTATCCTCTAAAGGACATATATGCGATCTTGCTACTAAGGGTAAGAATGGTTTAGGTATTGATATTGAAAATGGATTTATTCCAACATATAAAATAAGTGATGATAAGCAAAAGCTTGTTGAATATTTAAAGAAGGAATGTAAAGGACATCAGGTATATCTTGCAACCGACCCCGACCGTGAGGGTGAGGCAATTGCATATCATTTAGCAAAAACTTTAGGATTAGATTTTAATGATTTAAATAGAATAGAATTCCATGAGATTACAAAAACTGCAGTTAAAGAGGCTTTAGAAAATCCTCATAGAATTGATTTACAAATGGTTGATTCTCAAGAAACAAGAAGAATGATAGATAGAATTTTAGGATTCCAATTATCAGCCCTTTTAAGAAAAAAGATTTCTTCACCTTCTGCAGGTAGAGTTCAATCTGTAGCTTTATTATTAATTGTTAATCTAGAAAAGGAGATTAAAGCCTTTATTCCTGTTAACTATTTTGAAATTGAGGGAGAATATAAGGGTAATAAAATTAAATTAAACACCTTAAATGGAGTTAAGATTGATTCTAAGAATAGAATATTTGATAGAAAGGTATTAGAGGATTTAAAGAATGAATTAGGACCTTTTGTTGTTTCTAATATTGAGAAGAAGAATATTTCTAAATCTTCTAATCCAACTTATACAACATCAACTATGCAGCAGGATGCAAATATAAAATTAGGATTTGCGCCAACTAGAACAATGAATGCTGCTCAATCATTATATGAAGGTAAGAATATAGGTAGTGAAACTGTTGGCTTAATTACTTATATGAGAACAGACTCAACAAGACTTGCTGATTCATTTGTTAATGAGACTCTAGATTTTATTAAGACAAATTATGGTGATAATTATTTAGGAAAATTAAAGCTAAGAAGCCAAAAGGGTGCTCAGGATGCTCATGAAGGTATAAGACCAACATCTATTAATAGAACTCCTGATAGCTTAAAACCATATTTAACTTCAGATGAATATAAGCTATATAAATTGATTTATAATAGAACATTAGCCTCATTAATGGCTAATTCAGTTTATGAATCAACTAGAATTGATTTAGATAATACAAAATCTACTTGGACTATGAATGGTTCATTATTACAATTTGATGGTTATTTAAAGGTTTATAAAAGAGATGAAGACGATAAGGATAATAAATTACCAAAATTAAATGTTGGTGATTCATTCCAAGCTGATAGTATTGAAATATTAGATAAGGTTACTGAGCCTAAAAAGAGATATACTGAAGCAGCCTTAATTAAGGATATGGAGGAATTAGGTATAGGTCGTCCTTCGACATATGCTCAAACTATCTTTACTTTAAAGGATAGAAATTATGTATATTTAGATAATAAGTTTTTAGTACCTACTGAACAAGGTATGCTAACTACTGATAAACTAACAGAATTCTTTAAAGAAATTGTTAATGTAAAATATACAGCTAATATGGAAACAGACTTAGATAAGATAGCTAAGGGTGAAAAGGCTAAACTAGATGAATTGACAGAATTCTATAATGGCTTTGAGCCACTATTAGATTATGCTAAGGAGCATATGGATGGTAAATATCCTATAGCTACTGACCTTCTATGCCCTAAGTGCTCTCATCCACTTGTTATTAGAAATGGTAAATATGGAGAATTCATTAGCTGCTCTAATTATCCATCTTGTAATTATATTCAAAAGAGTGATAATTCAGATGATGATACAGGAGTATTGTGCCCTGAATGTGGAAAGAGCAATATTGTTAAAAGAATTGTTAAAACAGGTAAAAATAAGGGAGCTATTTTCTATGCCTGTGGCAATTATCCTAAATGTAAAACAACATTCTCTGATGAGCCATTAAATGAGGAATGTCCACTTTGTGGTTCAATTATGCTTAAGGATTCAAATGGTAATCCTTATTGTAGCAAAAACTGTAGCCAAGCACCTAAGAGTGATATTTTATGCCCTGTATGTAAAAAGGGACATATTGTTGAGCGTGTAGCATCTCGTGGTAAGAATAAGGGTAACAAATTCTATGCTTGTGATAATTATCCAAGATGTAAATGCATTTTATCTGGTGAGCCTACAAAGGAAATTTGTCCTAAATGTGGTGCTATAATGGTTAAGAATAAGGATGGCAATTTAAGCTGTAGCCTAAATTGTGATAAGGAAGAAATTAAGATGGAAGCACCAAAGAGTGATATTATATGTTCTAAATGTAATAAGGGTCATATAGTTGAGCGTGTAGCAACACGTGGTGCTAATAAGGGTAATAAATTCTATGCTTGTGATAATTATCCAAGATGTAAGAATATTATTACAATAGAAGAATACAATGCTTTAGTTAATAATAAATAATTTAAATATCCCATAGGATTATCCTTTGGGATGTTTTTTAAAAGGAAAAAAAATTTTATGTCTAGATACACATATTCGCTTAAAAAATATTATCTATGGATGATTTTATATGTTTTTATGTCTTTGGCATCATTTTTAATTTTGATGCCACTTGCATATTATCTTAATGCTAAAAAAAATGTAGAGCATACATATATAGATGGTAAAAAGTTAAGATTTACAGGTACTAAAAGAGGTGCTTATTTGACATTTGTTCCTTATTTTTGTCTTTTAAATGCCTTAAGAATTATAATTGATGAGATTCAATTGCATTTATTAACTAATGAAGTAATTTCTAATATGCATCCGTTCTTTTCATTTATTGTAAAAAACTTAATGGATGCAATACCGTTATTTTTAGTTTCTCTTTTACTTATGCATACATTATTTAAATGGGCTCAAAGAAATACTTATTTTTGTTATGAGCTAAGTGGATCAATTTTTGAAACTAGGATACGTAAATCTTTATTAATGGCTATAATTAACAAGATATGCGGAACACTTACTTTTGGTATTTTTAATCCTTTAGCTATTTATCTTAAGCAAAAATTTATTGTTGAGCGTAAGATTATTTCATATACTAAAGTAGAATTTGATGGTACTATAAAGGAATCATACAAAAAGTTTATTATAAGACAATATATAAATTATTTTACTATAGGCTTATATGCACCTGTATATCTCTATAGAATACATGAATGGAGTATTATTCATACTCATATTTCTAAACCAGTTTAATGCTGGTTTTTCTTTTTGATTTTTCCATACATTATGTTATAATGTAAAAGCAGTTTAATTATTTTTTTAAGGAGCTAGTATTATGGGTTTCTTTGATTTATTTAGAAAAAAAGATAAAAAGAAAAAAGAAAAATATAAAATGGGTCTTCATAAGACACGTGAAGGTGCCTTATCTACTTTAAAGGAAATATTAGAAAAGTCAGACAGCATTAATGATGATTTATTCGATAAGCTTGAAGAAATATTCATTATGTCTGATATCGGTGTTGATACAGTATTAGATTTCATTGATGGCTTAAAGGAAGAGGTTAAAAATCGTGGTATTAAGAATCCTTTAGATTTACAAGAAATCATTATGGATAAAATGTTTGAAATTTATTTAAATGGTGAAATTGTAAATGCCAATTTAAAGATGAATAAGAATGGTCTTACTGTAATTTTATTCGTTGGTGTTAATGGTGTAGGTAAAACTACATCAATAGCTAAAATAGCAAACCAATATAAGAATGAAGGCAAAAAGGTTTTATTAGCAGCTGGTGATACATTTAGAGCTGGTGCTATAGCTCAGCTAGATGTATGGGCAAATAGAGTTGGTGTTGATATTGTAACTAAGCCAGATGGCTCTGATCCATCATCAGTTATGTATGATGCAATTATAAAGGCAAAGAAAGAAAATTATGATTTGTTATTATGTGATACAGCAGGTAGACTTCAAAATAAGGTTAATTTAATGAACGAATTATCTAAAATGAAGAGAGTATTACAAAAGGAATTACCTGATGCTCCACATGAAACATTATTAGTAATCGATGCTACAACAGGACAAAATGGTATGAGCCAGGCTAAGGCATTCAAGGAGGCAACTGATGTATCAGGTGTAATTTTAACAAAGCTTGATGGTACATCTAAGGGTGGTATTGTTCTTGCTATAAGACATGAGCTTGGTATCCCTATTAAGTATGTTGGACTTGGTGAGGGCGTTGATGATTTAGAGGTATTTGATATTGAGCAATATCTATACGGATTATTTGCTGATTTCTTTGAGGAAGAAAAGTAATGGAAAAGGATAGAGAATTAATTTCAAGCCTTTATGATTTATATGGTAATTTGCTAACTGATAAGCAAAAGAACTATTTTGAGGATTATTATTTTATGGATTTATCCTTAGCTGAGATAGCAGAAAATAATAATGTTTCAAGAAATGCTGTTTTTGATCAAATCAAAAGAACAGTAAATACCTTAATGGAGATTGAGGAAAAGGTTAAATTAAATGAAAAAATAGAAAAGGTTCAATCAATTGATTTTGATTTTAGCCTTAAGGAGAAAATAATTAGTATTTTAAAGGAGTAGCATTATGGCATTTGATAGTTTAAGTTCACGCTTACAAATGGGTTTAAGAAGAATTACTGGTAAGGGTAAACTAAATGAAAATGATATAGATGAAATGCTTAGAGAGGTAAGACTTTCATTATTAGAGGCCGATGTTAACTATAAGGTTGTTAAAAAATTCTTAGCTAACATTAAAGAACAGGCCTTAGGTGAAAAAATAATGAAGGGCTTAAACCCAGGTCAGCAGGTTGTCAAAATCGTAAGAGAGGAATTAAAGAAGACCTTAGGTGATGAGGCTGTTGAGCTAAAGGTTAAGGAGCATGGTACTACAGTAGTTATGGCTGTAGGTTTACAAGGTGCAGGTAAAACTACTGCGGTAGGTAAGATGGCATTATTCTATAGAAAGAAATTAAAGAAGAAGCCTTTATTAATCGCAGCGGATATTTATAGACCTGCCGCTGTTGATCAGCTTGTTACATTAGGTAAATCTATTAATGTTCCTGTTTTTGAGATGGGAACTAAGGTTTCAGCAGAAAAGATTGTTACTGAAGGCTTAAAATATGCCAAGGAAAATGGCTTAGATTTAATTTTTATCGATACAGCTGGTAGATTACAAATAGATGAAAATCTAATGCAGGAATTGGAAAATATTAGAGGAATTGCAAATCCTGATGAAATCCTATTAACAGTAGATGCAATGGCTGGTCAGGATGCTGTAAATGTAGCATTAGCCTTCCACGCAAAACTTGCAATTACAGGTATCATTTTAACAAAGCTAGATGGTGATACTCGTGGTGGTGCTGCCTTATCAATTAAGGAAATGACTGGTATTCCAATTAAGATTATGTCAACAGGTGAAAAGCTTGACGCTATGGAAATATTCTATCCTGATAGATTAGCGGATAGAATATTAGGTATGGGTGATGTCTTAACATTAATTGATACTGTTACTGAAAATATCGATGAGGATGAAATGAAGTCTATGGGTGAAAGAATGATGTCTGACACCTATAACTATAACGATTTATTGAAGCAATTTAAGATGATTAAGAGAATGGGTTCTATCTCAAAGCTTTTAGGATTCATTCCAGGTCTTTCTCAAATTAAGCAGGCTACATCTCAAATAGATGATAATGCTTTAAATAAAATTGAATGTATTATCTTCTCTATGACTGAAGAGGAAAGAAAGCATCCTGAATTAATTGATAAGGATTTTAAGCGTCGTGATAGAATTGCAAAGGGTTCTGGTCGTTCTATTCAAGAAATTAATAAGCTAAGACAAATGCTTGAACAGACAAAGAAGACTATGAAGCAAATGAAAAATATGAATGAGACTGATGCTAAGCGTATGCAGGCTCAAATGAAAAATGGTAATTATTCTGGTATTGCTCAGCCAAAGGCTCATAAGGGCAAGGGTAAAGGAAAAGGCCAATTTAGATTTTAAAAAAATCCAGGAAAAAATCCTGGATTTAAATATTAAAGGATGTGATTTTAGTGAGGCTTGTAACAAGTATATATAAAATTGAAGAAATTGAAATTTTAAAGGATTATCTTGATTATGCTTTAGTTTCAGTTCCACATCTTTCAATTTATTATAAGGACATTAATATTAAGCATGCAGTTAATTTGCTTCATACCTATAAGAAGAATATTATTTTAAATATTAATCGTATAATGCATCCTTCTGATATAGAAAAGGTAAAAGAATTATATAAAGAATATTTAAATGATGATGTTTTATTTTTAGTTTCTGATTTAGGTGCTTTATATGAGGCAATGAAGCTTGGAATTGAAAATAGAATAATTTATAATCCTGAAACAATGGTTACTAATTATTTAGATTTTAATGAATATTCCTTATTTAATCCTAAATCAATAGGTGTATCAAGTGAGATTACTTTAAATGATTTAAAGCTAATTTATGAAAAAACAAATAAATCAATTTTTTATCAGGTATTTGGTAGAAGATTAATGTTTTATTCAAGACGTCATTTAATATCATTATATGAGAAAAAGAATAATGATAATTATCCAAAAGAGGATAGCTATTTAAAGGAATCAACAAGAAATGATTATTTTCCTATAAATGAAAATGAGGAATGTACTGCAATATATAGAAGCTATAATATTAATCTGATCGATAAATTAAATGAATTATCATTTATTGATTTTGCCTATTTAGAAACAGCATTCCTACCTAAGGATATTAAAGAGGTAATCTGTGGTGCCTATAGTGATGCAATTAAAAATAATGGTGATTTAAAGGTTTTATATGATATTACTATCAATTTAGGATTAGAATATAATGATGGATTCTTTTATAAGGATTCAGTATATCAAAAGGAGGAGCTAAAAAATGTCTAAATTTGAATTATTAGCTCCAGCTGGAGATTTGGAAAAGCTAAAGGTTGCAATCCTTTATGGTGCTGATGCTGTATTTATTGGAGGATTAAAATTCTCACTTAGATCAAGAGCATCTAATTTCACAATTGATGATATTAGGGAGGCCTGTGATTTTGCTCATAAGAATGGAGCTAAAATCCATGTTACATGTAATATTGTAATGCATAATTTAGATACTGATGGCATCTTAGATTATTTAAAGGAATTAGAAAATGCTGGAGTAGATTGTATTATTGCATCAAGCTTACATATTTTAAAGCTAGTAAAGAAATATACAAAGATGGAAGCTCATGTATCTACTCAAGCATCAACTGCAAATCCTAGTGCTATAGCTTTATATGAATCATTAGGAATTGATAGAGCTGTTTTAGCAAGAGAATTAAATATTGATGAAATAAAAGAGGTTAAGGAAAAATCTAATATTGATATAGAAGCATTTATTCATGGTGGTATGTGCGTATCTTATAGTGGTAGATGCATGCTATCAAATAATATGACTAATAGAGATGCTAATAGAGGTGGATGTGCTCATTCCTGTAGATGGTGCTATGATTTAGTTAAGAATGGTAAAAAATATAATCCAGATGGAGACTATTTTGCAATGTCATCAAAGGATTTATGTGCAATACCGTTCATTCCTAAATTAATGGATATAGGTGTTGATTCATTTAAGATTGAAGGTAGAATGAAATCTATTAATTATATAGCAACAGTTGTTAATGCTTATAGGCATTTAATAGATGAATATGAACAAACTGGCAAGGTTAAGGATATGAATCTATATATTAACCAAATCAAAAAGGGTGAAAATAGATTAACATCTATAGGATTTTTAAATGGTGACCCAACAATTAATGAGCAATTATATGATTTAAATTTAACGGTTCCAACTAAAGAATTTATTGGAATTGTTAAGGATTATGATAAAGAAAATAAAATGCTTATAGTTGAGCAAAGAAATTATTTTGAGCCTAATTCAATAATTGAGGTATTTACACCAAATGAAACATTTAATATTCATATTGATGATATTTATGATTTAGATGGAAATAAATTAGATGCGGCAAGGCATCCACTTCAAATGGTAAAATTTAAATGTGAATATGAATTAAAGCCTTATGATTTATTACGATTAGGTGAATAATAATGTATTTAGATTTTTTAAATAAGGATATAAATATAAAAATTGTTCGTGTTAACAAAAATGGCTATTCAATAAAGATAATAGATGATGATAATTTAGAATTAAAGCTTGGTATAAATCTAAATGAAAATGATATTTATTTATTGCTATATAAGCATAAAAGATTTTTAATCAATCATTTAGATGGAAGCCATACTAAAAAATCTAATGTTATTCATTTATTAGGGAAAGAATATAAGCTTATATTAATCAATGAATCATTTAATAATGTTTTAATAGATGATATTAATATGGAATGTAAGGTTTATTCAAAAAGCTTAAATGAGGATTATGTTAAATTTGTAATAGATGATTATTATAAATTACAATTAATAGGTATATTAAATAAATATGATAATAAAATTAAATCAGATTTAAAAATAAATTTTGATGTAGAATTTAAATTTAAAAATGTAAAGACATATTATGGCGAATGCATGAAAAGAAAAAGAATAATTATTCTAAGCACTAATTTAGCAAAATATGATTTGATTTATATATTATCAGTAATATATCATGAATATGCTCATTTTTATGTAAGTGGGCACAATGATAATTTTTATAATATATTGGAAAACGTATTTCCAAATTATAAAAAAATACAAGCTTCATTAAGAAAAATCAAGTATTCGGATTTATATTAATTCTTGATTTTTAACTTATGTTTGTATATAATTATAGAGTATTGTTTTGGAGGATATTAAAATGGCAGATTTTAAGGTTGTTGAAATTACAGCAAAGCGTAAAGAAGAACTAGAAAAAGAACTTGAATGGAGAAAGAATACTGAAAGAGACAGAATTTTAACAGCTATCTCTGAAGCAAGAGCTCAAGGTGACTTAAGTGAAAATGCTGACTATTCTTCAGCAAGAGATGCTCAAAGCAAGAATGAGGCTGCAATTGCAGAATTAGAAGAAACATTAAAGCATGTAAAGATTATTCAAGCTACTCGTATTAAGGTTAAATATGTAGCTTTAAATGAAATTCAAGAATATTTAGTTTCAGGTTCTGAATCTAATCCATTCGATGGTAAGATTTCAGCTGAATCTCCTTTAGCTAAGGCTGTAATTGGTCATAAGGCAGGAGATACAGTTTATATGACTACTGAAAATGGTAAGGACGTTGAAATCAAGATTATTGAGATTGATTAATTCTAAAAATGACTCAAACGAGTCATTTTTATTTTTTCTACAATAGGTATATTTACTAACGTTTTGCATCAAAAAGTATAAATTTAACAAAAAATAGTTTGCATAGTTTACTTTTTGTGATTATAATATAATATGGTAAAAAATGCAAAACGAGGAGGTTTTGAAAAATGAAATTAAAAAGAATTTTTATGACAGGTGTTTTAGCTACATCTATGCTAACATTAGCTGCATGTGGTGAGGATGAAGCTAAACCACAAGAAAATCCACCAGTAGATAATGGTGGGAATACTACTAAGCCAGATGGTGGCGATCCAGTAGTTGATCCAGTTGTAGATCCTGTGGTTGATCCGGTTGTAGACCCAGAACCAGAGGAAGATAAGTTTACTTTAAATGATGCCTTAGATTTATTAAAGGATTTTAATACTAAGGATATTGTTGATGGCTTAGTTGAAAAATATAAGGGTGATAATAGCTATTTATATGCTAATTATAATAGCAATGATTATTATTATGATACAGTAACTAGTAAGACTGTATCTAAAACAATTACAAAAAATAAAAAAATCATTTTAACATTAGATGATTTAACAAAGGCATATAGATTTGAATCTTCAATATCTGACGAAACAGGAGCAACACCTAAATACGAATATTCATCTGTTATTAATGGCTTATTAACAGAGGTTAAAAAACAAGATAAGTATTTAAGTGCTACTAATGAACCTGCAATTAATTTAGATGAGGATGATAGTCCAATTGCTAAATTATTTGCAGATGCCATAACTAAATTAATTTTTGGCGGAAATGTTATTGAAAACTTTGGCCCAGCTGCTACATCGTTCGATACTTATAAAAATAAAGCTATTGAATATTTAGAGGCTAAGGTTATTAAAAATGAGGCTGGAGATGAAGTATTAGATATTAATGCTATTAAGAATGACATTTTAGCTAAGGCTGGAATGGAAAGTGTTGCATCTATTGATCCTTCACAGCTTATTTTACAAATTATTTCTCCATTCTTAACTGATTCTAAGGAAGAAGCTTCAGTTGTACATGCAAATGAAGAATCTAAGAATGCATTTATTAGAACAAGCATTGTAAAGGATGGTACTCATTTATCAGGTATTAATTTTAATATTGATTCAGAATTACTAGCTTTAGTATTAAATGAGTACAAAACTTCAAATAAGACTTTCGCTGATTTTATTGTTGATGCTTATAATTTAGATGAAAATGCAATTAACGATTTATTTGACGAAGAAAAGAATCCTAAAATTGCATCAATATTTAAAGGTATTGATTTATTAATTAGTAAGGTATTAAAGATGCAAGTAAAAACTCAAGATATGCTTGCCTCTCTTTTAAGTTACCCATTTACTGATGAATTAGTTGATCAATTATCTCAATTTGGCTTAGATTTTGCTTTAAATTTAGATACAAAGGATTTTGCAACTAAGGTTGTTTTACCAATTGAAGAGATTAATGGTAATGATAGTGAAATCGTTCCTTATACAGTTTATTTAGCTTTAGCTAATAATGAATTTGTTGGTATTTTTGGTCAAAATTTATCATCTGAGCCTGCAGATTCTGATGCATTAGCTGATTATAAGGAAAATCTTGGTGTAAATGATGATTTATTAAAACCATTTATTGGTACTATTCAGCCTATGGTATATGCTTCATATTTAATTGATGATGAGGATGCAACAAAGTCTGAGATAAATGTTAATTTAATGGGTCTTCCTTATAAGGTTACAATTGTTAATAATGATGAGAAATTTGAAGCATCTTATTATACTATGGCACTTGATGATAAAGGTAAACCTGTTACAGATCCTGTAACTCATAATCCATTACTTTCAGATAAGGAATCAGCTAAGGTTACAATTTTAAAGCCAACTGAAGAAACTCCTGCATCAATCAATGCATATTATAATCAAAATGAATTTAAGATTGATGAAAATGGTATTTATTTATATTACAATAAACAAAATAGAGCTGAAAGTATTTATAAGGAAATAAGTATTAAATTCAATGAACAAGATGTAGTAGCAGAAGGCGAAGAAGGATTCTTTAATTATTTAGTAGTCGAAGAAAAAGATTATGATAAGGATTATAAGAATGATGAAGCTGCTAAGGTTTTAAACACAGATGATTTAAAAATTAGAAAGATTGCTAATGGCTACGAACTATATGAAACAATTTCAGAAGATAAGTATGCATCTGAAGTAACTGTTAATGTAAAGAAGTTAGTTGCTGATGATGAAACAGTATCATATGAACTTAATTTTAATAAAACTTCTGATGATGGAGAAGACAATGAAATAAAAGAAGAAATTGCTAAGATTGAAGTTACTAATTCATCATTAAGATTATTAACAACTAAAAATTTTAAGAAATATACAGTTGAAACTGATGGTACAAAGAAAGATGTTGATTCTTCTATAATTTTGGATAAGAATATGCAAGATATTACTTTTAGCTATGATGAAGAATTAAATGGTTTCGTTGTTATAGAAAATAGTAATGATTCTTATGGTAGAAAATCAGATGAAATAACTATTACATTTGAGTATAGAAATGATGAGGAAGCAAAGCCTGTCATTGAAGAAATTGAAAAAGCTATTACTCAATATGGAAAGTATAACATAGGTATGACTGATGCTGATTTTAAATTAATTAATGGTGCTGATTTTGATAATGCATTAATAACTAGTGATAATGGAACATTTACTTCAATTACTAATGAAACATATACTTTCAATGAGGATGGAACAATAACTGTTTCAGGTGATATGAGTTTATATCAAATGAAGGAGAGTAAATATCAAGCTGCGGATTTTTTAGAAAATAAGCTTGTTTCTAATTTTAAAGTTAAAGGTACTCTTGATTTAGAAAATTATATTTTAGATACAAATGATGGTACATATTTAAGAGTAAAATTCTCATTTGATGAAATAACTATTGCTAATTCAACATATAGAGTTTATGAAGGTAGTGGTTACGATGTAGTATTTGATGCTGAAGGTAATTATGTTGTATATAATGCTGGTACTACTGAAGTTGTTACTAATTATTCAGATGGTGTAAAGGCTGAATTAGATGAAATTAAGTCTAATTATGAGGCATATCTAGAAGATGCTAAATCTAGACTTGATGAAATTAAATACATTACAATCAATGTTGTGAAAGAAGAACAATAATAATTTGATTCTTAAGGGGTGTCGAAAGATACCCCTTTTTTTGTCACCTTTTTGCTTGTTTATACGTTTTATATATGAGAATAGATAAATAGTAATGGAGGTTATATTTATAATTTAGTAATATAAAAAAATTAGAACATAATTTATCATTATCAAATATTTAATTATAGACATTAAAATGTTATAATTAGTATAGTTTTGGTGATACTTATGAAAATTAAATTATATGAAAAATTTGTTAAAGACAACAATTTAATAATAGGCTATAATTCAGCAAAAGAATTTATTGATTTAATAGATGAGCCTAATTATGATAATGAATTATTAAGTGAAGAATATATTGAATATGCAACCACTTTAGCAACTAAAAAGGCTAAAATTAATAATTTGATTAAGGCTTGTAAGATTTGCCCTGATAATATGGTTTCAAGAATCCTTTTATTAGATTCAGCAAAGAATCAAAGAAATAATATGGTTGATTTATCAATAATTAAGGATGTTAATTTTAAAATGCCTTATAAAGAGAATAAGGTATTATTTTCTGATTATGTTGTCGATGAATTAAATTATAAATATAAGGAATTAATTGAAAAGGATATATATCACCCTGAATATGATAATGATATGTTTTTACTTGGATATGAGGCTAAGCAATATCTATGGTCAATAAAAAAATTATATGTTAATTTTATTGAGCAATGGGATATTGATAATGCATCTAAGGTAGGAGAAAGATTATTAGCTTTAAATCCAAATGATGATTTTAATATTTTAGATAGCCTACCATATCTTTATCTTTATTTAGAATCATATGATGATGCTAAAATATGTGCAGGAAATAGAAGTATGGATTCTACTGAAAGATATTTAGTAAATGCCTTTTTAGATGTAATTGATTCAAATGAAGAAAAAGCAGTAGAGGAATTGATTGAATTAAATAAATTAAATCCATTTGTAATTAAAATGATAGCAACATCATATAATCCAAAGAATTTAACTCAATTAGTACATGAGGATAATGATTATTCATTTGCTTCATATTTATATGTAAATTTAATGCTTGCAGGAGATAAAATGGAGTTACTAAAAAAAACAATCATAAAAAATTATAAGGAGTTCGAATAATATGAATAAAAAGATAATATCTTTATTATCTTTATCATCAATCATATTATTTACATCCTGTAGCTTTGTTGATGTAAATAATATTGCAAAGGTTGATTCTGTTAAAACAGTTGATAATAATAGACATTTAGTTGATTGGGATAATAAATTTAATGATTCATATAATAAATTTGCTTCTAAAGCATCTATTCTTGGAATTGATTCAAATGAAAATACATGTATTTCACCTATTTCAATATATTCAGCATTAAGTATGTTAACATTTTCTACTATAGGTAATACTCAAGCAGAAATATTAAAATATATGAATACAACTGAAGAGGATTTAAAAAATAATTATAAAAAATTATATGAAGCATCTAATTATTATGATTCATCTATAGATGATTATAGAGAAACATTGTTTAATTCTATTTGGCTACATAAGGATTTCGAATATAATGAGGATGGAATTAAAAATGTTTCTAATAATGCTTGTGCTAATATCTACACAATAGATTTTACTAATAAATATGCTAATGAATATATTAGAGATTATATTAAAGATAATACTCATGATTTAATTGATCAGGATTTTAAGTTAGATTCTGACACTAAATTAGCATTGATTAACACTTTATATTTAAATGATCCATGGTTTCAGTTTGGCGATGATTTAGGTATAACAAATGATAAATTGACATTTACTAATTCTGATAATTCTAAAGTGGAAGATTATTTCATGGTTAAATCAAGAAGTGGAAAAGCTTTTTCTAATGAAGAGATTAGATCTATGTCAGTTTCAACATATAATGGCTATAAAATAACATTTATTGTTCCAAATGATAATTATAAAATATCTGATGTTTTTAATGAAGAAAACATATATGAAGCTATAAATACTAAATATGATGATTATGATAAAGAAAAATATTCTTACAAAACAATAAATAAATTTCCTAAATTTAGTGCTGAATCTAATTTTGATATAATTGATGGATTAATTAAAGGTGGAATAAATGATGTGTTTAATCCAGACATTGCTGATTTTTCACCTATATCTAAAACCCCATTATATTGTGATAAAATAATTCATTCAACTAAATTAGGTGTAGATAGAAAAGGAATTATTGGTGCGGCAACTACTGTTGTTGAATTAATGGATGGAACAGCGGCTCCTGATAGAAAAATAGAAATTGTAGAAGAATTTGTTGTTGATAGAGCATTTGGATATTTAGTAAGTGATTATAAAAATAGAGTAATATTTAGTGGTATTATAAATAAAATATAAAATTTGGGATTGAATTATGAGAAATAAATATTTAATTTTACTACCTTTAGCAGGAGTTCTTTTTATGACATCTTGTGTATCTGTAACTAAAATAGGTAAGGGTATAGATAAGGATGATTTAGAATATTCTAAAAAAAATGTTGATTTAACAAAGGATTTTGATGATACATATAATGAATTTGTGGCTAATGCTTCATTATTAGCAAAGGATACAAATAATAATACGTGTATGTCTCCGATATCATTATATTCTGCTTTAAGCATGCTTGCTTTTTCAACTAGTGGAAATACTAAAGCTCAAATTTTAAATTATATGCAAACTAGTGAAGAAGAATTAACAAAAAATTATAAGGAATTATATAAGGCATCAGCATATTATGATTCAAATATAGATGATTATAGAGAATTATTAACAAATTCATTATGGTTCGATAATGATTTTTCGTTTAAAGAGGATGGAATCAATAATGTAGCTAATAATTCATGCTCTAATATTTTTAAAATTGATTTTAAAAATCCTGGTGCGTCAGATTATATTAGTGATTATTTAAAGGATGAAACTAATGATTTAATTGATCAAAAGATTGATATTTCTCCTGATACAAAGCTAGTTTTATTAAATTCATTATATTTAAATGATCCATGGCTAAGATTCGGAGATGAAATAGAGCTTTCTGATGAAAAATATAATTTTACAAATAATGATAATAGTATCTATTCAGATTATTTCTTATATAGAAAATATAATGGTAAGATATATACAAATGAAGAAATAAGAGCTATGTCAGTATATACTTACCACTACTTTAAAATCACATTTATTGTTCCAAATGATAATTATAAAATAAATGATGTTTTTAATAAGCATAACATTATATCAGCTATTAATACGGAATATGATGAGTATGATACTGAATTATATAATTATCAAACAACAGTGTATTTTCCTAAATTTAAGGCTGAATCAAAGTATGATTTTTCAAACAATTTAAAAAATTTAGGAATTAGTGATGCGTTTGATTTAGCAAAGGCAGATTTTTCTCCTATAACTGATAATAAAATAAGCTGTGATAAGATTATTCATTCTAGTAAGATAGAAGTAGATAGAAAAGGAATCATTGGAGCTGCAGAATCATATGTAGCTGTGGCTATGGCTGGTAGATATTCATATGACGTTTATCAGGATTTTATTGTTGATAGACCTTTTGGATATTTAGTTAGTGATCAAAGTAATAGAGTATTATTTAGCGGTATTATAAATAATGTTTCATAATAGAAAAACGACGGTACTTTAAAATAAAGGGGTTGTAGGGGAAAACGAGCTCTAAAAAAGTGAGTGTTTCGACTATAAATTACCGAGTGTTTTAGCTTTAAAAATTAAAGGTTGTTAAAAAGGCGTTGTTTGTATATCAAAAATGGTATACTTTCGACGCCTTTTACGCTATCCAAACCAAATATTAATTACTTTTGTTTTTTATTGTATTTGCCCCTTGATTTGCCTTCACGCCTAGTTTTGTTTTCTTTTCTATAAGCTAGTATTGGAGCACCATCATTTATTGAAAACATAATTCTGTTTCGCATTCTTGTAAAATTAGTAGCACCAAATGAAATATCATTTAATGTTTTAATATCTCTATTTACTCTTTCCATTGGTCCATTGGATATTTTATGACCATTAATTTTGTTAAAAGAATTTATTATTTCATTTTTCCAATTTTGCATGATACTTATAAATGGGTCATAGTCATTTATATGAGCAGACTTGAATTTTGTTATTAAATCTAATAATTCTTTTTCTGCAGTATCAATAGTAGCAGTAGCAACGAAGTTTCTATATTCCTCCTTTAATTCATAAGCAAGTCTAAGCGTTGGATTTAGATTAAGCATATTATCAATTATTTGATACTTAGTCATTAAATTACCTGACTTTGATACTTTGATGTAAGAGTCAGGTAATTTATTAATATCTTTAGCTAAGAATTTCCAAAATCTTTTGTATAACCAATAATAATTATGACCTTCATGTTTTAATGATTCAAATGATTTCATTGTGTCGATTCGTATTTTTTTAAAACAGATAGACAATTGCTTAACAACATGAAATGGATCTGCACAAATTTTAGCTTTAGGAAAGCATTTTTTAATGACATCTCTATAATTATCATATAAATCCATACTAACGAATTTAACATTATTTTTTTCTTCTTGTGGTATTTTAGAAAAATAATCAATTAAATCATTTTTATGCCTTGAATCTAAAAAATCAATAATCTTTTTCCACTGAGGTGCGTACATAACGAAACAATATCCGTTATTAACTAATTTTTTTAAATAAACCTCATCAACACACATTACCTCAGGTAATTTCAATCTATTTAAACTGACTTTAGTATCAAACAAGTTAGTTACATAAGTTGATGATACATCAAATTCGTTGGCTACAGATAAATAGGTTCTTGTTTTATCTCTTAAAGCATTTAAAATCATTATTTCTTTTTGAACTGAAATTCTATGTCCATCAGTTCTGAGTGGATTAATTTCTAAGAAAGTATGGTTACCACAAACCTTACATTTATACCTACGTCTATGAACTCTAGCGATAGCATTCTTAGATTCGACAGTAGATGTTTTTACTGTAGTTACTTTTGAACCATTAACTACAACATTATTAGAAGAGCATTGATCACACTTAATGTTATTATCTTTCTTTAAATATATTTCTATGATAATATTATGTGTGTTGGTATCAAAGCTAGTATATGACTTATCAAAATCGATATTAGTAGTATCGATGCCAGTCATATTAAAAATTTCGATATTTAACATAAAAATCCTCCTTTTGTTAGTTTATGGATAGCGCAAAACCATTCTAACAAATAGGAGGATTTTTTGGTATATTTTAACATCGATTAATTTAGGACTAAAACATTTATTAATTTAAAGCTTTTAATAACACCTTTAATTTTATAGCTATAGTATAAGAACCTCTTTAATTTAATATTCTAAAACGACTCAGTCGAGTCGTTTTTCTATTCTATTATTCCATGCTTTTCTTTAACATATTTATCAATTTCTTCAGCAGCTAGCTTAGTAGCAGCAACTGCCTCAACAACTGTTCTAGCACCAGATACTACATCTCCTGCAGCATATACACCAGGTCTTGTTGTAGCACCGGATTTATTAGCTTCAATTAAGCCCTTTTTGTTAGTATCAATTTGCTTTGTATTTTTAACAATATTTGTTTGAGCACCTTGACCAATTGCGATAATTACTGAAGAAGAAGGCATTTTAAATGGATGTTCATGATCTATTACATATTCAATAGTTCCATCCTCATGCTCAACCTTTTCAATCTTTTCTACTATAATACCATCATCCTCAATCTTGATTGTATTAAGATAATAATTCATCTTAGCACCATCAATTTCAGCTAATTCTAATTCTTCCTTTAATGCTGTAACCTCTTCACGGCCACGGAAGAAGATGATATCAACCTTAGCATGTGTTTTTCTTAGGATTGTTCTTGCTGCATCCATAGCAACATTACCAGCACCGATAATATTTACATGGTCTCCTAAATTATCATAAGAATCTGGATTCTTTAAATAATCAATTGCGAAATGTACATTTCCTAATGATTCACCATAGATTTTTAATCTATTTGGATTCCATACACCAGTTCCAATGAATATTGCATCATAGCCATCTCTAAATAAATCATCAATTGTGATTGATGGTCCAATTAAAGTGTTAGGTCTAAATAGAATTCCTAATTCATACATTCTCTTTAATAGAAGATCTAATAAATGCTTAGGTAATCTAAATTCAGGAATACCATATCTTAATACTCCACCAATTTTATCCTTTGAATCAATGATTGTAACCTTATATCCCTTTTTAGCCATTATGATAGCTAATGTTAAGCCTGCAGGGCCAGCTCCAATAATTGCTAATCTAAAGCCATTTGGCTTAGAAGCCTTTAATGTAGCCTTTTCTAAATAGAATGTAGAAATATATTGTTCAACCTCATAAAATTTAATAGGTGTACCTTTTCTATTTAATACACAATGTCCCATACAATTTTTTTCATGTGGGCATATTCTTGAGCATAAAGCAGTTAATGGATTATTTTCAAATAATTTCTTTCCTGCTTCATCCATCTTACCATCTAGCAGCATTTGCATTATTTGAGGAATTTCAGTGCCTACAGGACATCCTTCCTTACACATTGGTTTTTTACATTTAAGACATCTTTGCGCTTCGCCTAAAATATCTGCCATTTTAAATCAACTCCTTATAAAAATCGAATTTTTATATAACTAATTATATCAAAAATAGTAAATATAAAAAAGTCAAAATTAGAAAAATATGGTAAAATTAAAGCATGAAAATGGAATTTGTTGTCGTAAATGACGGTGTTAGACTAACTGAAGAGTTAAAAACACATGTATCAAGAAAACTATATAAGCATATTAAGGGATATAATTGTCCAATTTATTTAAATGGTGAGCTAACTAAAAGCTATGTCCTAGTAAAAAAAGGAGATATTATCACTATTGATTATAATAAGGAAAAAGAAATAAATTGGGACATATATGAATCAAAGCTAGATATAAGATATGAGGATGATAATTATTTAGTCATATTTAAAAGAGGTGGATTATTATCCATTCCAACAAAGGGTAATCCTAAATCGTTATATCAGGAAATTCTTTATTATTTAAAAGGAAATAATAATGAGCTTAATGTATCTATCTTAAATAGATTAGATAAGGATACAGAAGGCTTAGTATTAGTAGCTAAAAATACCTATGCCGCATCATTATTACAACCAACACATATGCATATTAATAGAAAATATTTAGCAATGTGCCATGGTATCTTTGACAAAAAAGAGGATAGAATTATTTTAAATATAAAGAAGAATGGTGATGAATATAAAAGAATCATAGCTAGTGATGGTAAAGAATCAATAACTAATTATAGGGTATTAAAAGAAATTGATTCTAATTCATTAGTTGAATTTGAATTAGAAACAGGAAGAACCCACCAAATTAGAATTACATCTAATTATTTAAATCATCCAATATTAGGAGATGTTATTTATGGTAATGATGATATAGATAAATTACATTTAACAAGCTACTATTTATCTTTTATAAATCCATTTGATAATAAAAAAATAGAAATAATAGATAATAACCCTACCTGGTTAGAAAAAGATAATCTACAAACTGCGTAAATTATATTGATTTATGCAGTTTTTTTATTTTACTTCATTGACACTAAAATTATATTGATTTATTATAATGATAGACAGACTATCAAAATGAAAGCGATTTTATGAGGAATTAAATATGAGAAAGGTAAAAGAATCTACAAGAGAAAAACTAATTGAGGTAAGTAAGCGCTTGTTTTTAGAAAAAACAATATCTCAGGTCACGATACAGGATATAGCTCTTGAATCTAAAATAGGAGAAGCTACAGTCTATAGATATTTTGGTAAAAAGATAAATTTAGTAGTAGCTTCAGCAACATCAATATCAAAGGATGTAGTAAAGGATTATTTTATATTTAGTGATAATGATTCAGGCTATGAGGCAATTAAAAGATTTTATGGAATCTATTTATATGTTTATGAAAATTATATTGATTATTTTAAATTCTTAAATGATTTTGATTCATATTTAGAAATTGAACCAAAATCAGCAGATGACGAATATGAGGATTCAATAAATGCTTATAAGGAAGTATTCCTAAAGGGATATGAAAAGGGTGTTTTAGATAATACAATTCTAAAGTTAGATGATGTTGATACCTTTTATTATTCAACAACATTAGCATTATTAAATTTATGTAAAAAGGTAGCTAAGGAAAAATCTATTTTAAAATCTGATAACTTATATGATGGTAAAAAGATTATTAAAAATCTCATTAATATAATTTTAAAGAGTCTTAAGAAGGAGGAAGAAAGATGAATACAAAGAGACTTACAAAAAAACAAATGTGGATTTTTGCGATAGGACAATTGGGATGGTCATTACTAGGAGGTATTATAAGTGCATGGCTTGTTGCCTTTTATTTACCTACTAAGGACGCAACAAATCCAGCCTATTTTTCAGGCACAGAAATTAACTTTTTCACATTAATTACACCAGGATTAATTATTGGTGGATTCTTAACAATTATTGGTTTAATTACAGCATTATGTCGAATATGGGATGCTGTATCAGATCCATTAATTGCAAATTTAAGTGATAATTCAAAAAATCCTAAGGGAAGAAGATTCCCATTCATGAAAATGGCTGCTATACCTTTTGCAGTTATTACAGTTTTAGTATTTATGGCACCTACATTATTCACAGGTAGTACTGAGCCTTCAGGATGGAATATTGCCTGGGTTGCTATTATGCTTGTGTTATTCTATACATTTATGACAATTTATTGTACACCATATAATGCTCTAATTTCTGAATTTGGTAAGACACAAGAGGATAGAATGAATATTTCTACATATATTTCATTAACTTATTTTGCAGGTACATTACTTGCATATACTCCATTTGTATTTGCTGGATTCTTTAGAAATTTAGTTGGCTATTATTGGAGCTATGTAATTTGCTTCATTCCACTTGCTATAATTGCATGTATTTGTATGCTATTACCTACATTCCTAATTAAGGAAACTGATTTTGTTGAGGCAAAGCCAGCTGGTACTAACGCATTTAAGTCATTAGGAAAGACATTTAAGAATAAGGACTTTAGAATATTTGCAGGTTCTGATGTAATGTATTGGGTTGGTTTAACATTATTCCAAACAGGCTTACCTTTCTTCGTTAAGGTATCTATGCATTTAGATGAATCATTAGTTATGGTATTTATGGGTGCGATGACAGTATTATCTGCATGCTTCTATCCTATAGTTTCTGGTTTAGTTAGAAAGTTTGGTAAGAAGAAGCTTACAATTGTAGGATTCTTAGGACTAGCTTTAGCATATGCTATTACAGCTATTTGCTCAATAGTATTAAAGAATGAGACAAGTGCTAATGCTTTATCTTGGGTATTTGGTATTTTAATTGTATTAATTTCAGCATTCCCAATGGCATTGCTTGGTATTATTCCTCAATCAATAGTTGCAGACGTTGCAGAGGCAGATTCAGTTGTAACTGGCGAGAAGAGAGAGGGTATGTTCTTCGCTGCGCGTACATTCGCTATGAAGTTTGGTCAATCAATTGCTATGCTTGTATTTACATCATTAGCTATTTTAGGTACTGATGTTTCTTATGAGGAATTGAAGCAATCAAATGATATTTCTGCATCTTCAATCGGCTTAATGATTGTTGCTATAGTTGCTGTTACATTCTGTGTATTAGGTGCTGTTATTCTAATTTTCTATAACGAAAAGAAGGTTATGAAGACTATTGCTAAGCAGGAGGATGGTGCTTTCTTAGCTGCAATTGAAGATTCAAATGATGCTAAGGAAGAAGCTAAAGAAGCTTTAAATGAAGCTGAAGTAGAAGAAAAATCACAAGAATAGAGGTGATTTCATGATTAATTTAGTATATTATCAACAATCTGATAATCAAAATACTAAAAAGGAAAATAGAATATCTACTAATAAAAATGATAATAATTTAGAAATTATAGATATTAATGAAAATAATCATAGAAAAATAATTATCAAAGCATTAAATGATATTGTTATTCATCAGGCTGAAATTGGATTAGATATAAAGTTTTCAGATAAATCAAAATTCTTTTTGAATGGATATCAGTCATGGACTGATACAAAAGAATCTTATTTATATGAAACAGAAAAATTAGCTAAAAGAGCTAGTAGATATTTTAAAAAAAGCAAAGAAAATGAAACATTTGGTAAAACAGGAGATTTATTAAATAATAGATTTGCCTTTGATAGGTATGGAGATGTTTTATTATATGATTATGATAAGAATAAGCTTCATGGCTATGATGTATTTTATATAAAGGGTGAAAATGAATTCTTTAGCTTTAATTATAATTTTAGAAATGCTTATTTAATTTATGAGGTTTTAAGAAAAGAAAAAATACTTAAGCTTATTTCTGATTGTCGTAAGCAATTAATTAAAAAGGGAGAAGAATATGTATTATTCGATTATGCCTATTTTAATGATTATAAAATGGGCTTAGATAAATTATATGAATTCTTCCCATTAAAGGATAAAATGAAAATCTTTGGTTATACATCTTGGTATAATTATTACCAAAATATAAATGAGGATATCATTTTAAGAGATTTAGATAGCCTAGATAATAGATTTAATTTATTCCAAATCGATGATGGCTATGAAACATATGTTGGAGATTGGCTAGATATAGATAAGAATAAATTTCCTAATGGATTTGATAATATTATTAATAAGATTCATGATAAGGGCTATAAGGCAGGTATTTGGCTAGCACCTTTTGTGGCAGAGGAAAAATCTAAATTATTTAATGAGCACAAGGAATTATTTAAAAAGGATAAATGGGGTAATTTTATCAAATGCGGTGGAAACTGGAGTGGCTTTTATGCTTTAGATATCGATAATCCAAAGGCGATGGAATATATAAAGAAATGCTTAGAATATTATTTAAATTTAGGCTTTGACTTTTTTAAATTAGATTTCTTATATGCTATATCATTACCTAGATATTATGATAAGACAAAGGCATATGCTACAGATAAGGCATATAAATTTATTAGAGATATTTTAAATGATAAATTAATATTAGGCTGTGGTGCTATTCCATCTACATCTGCTCTATATTTTGATTATTTAAGAGTAGGACCAGATGTATCATTAATATTTGATGATGTATGGTTTATGAAATATGCTCATAGAGAAAGAATATCAACTAAAATAACTATTCAAAATACAATTTATAGAAGTATTTTTGCTCGTCATTTATTCTATAATGACCCAGATGTTTTCTTATTAAGAAAGGATAATATTAAATTAAATGATAAACAAAAGGAAGCATTATTAATAATAAATGCATTATTTGGAAATGTCTTAATGACATCAGATAATATAGCAAATTATGATATAGATACAAATAAGCTATTAGATAAAGCATTTAAACTATTTAATGATGCAAAGGATATTAAATATGAAAGAGAAAATGATTTTATTCATATTGAATATAAGATTGATGAAAAGATAGAAAAATTTATTTATGATACAAAGAAGGGAGAAATAATTTATGGAAGATAAAACAAGTGTTATTTTTGGTAATAAAATCCCTAATAAGGTAGTAAAAAAAGCTAATAAAGCAAAAATGAAGGCCTTAAAAAAACTTGGTGATGATTCAAATAAGGATTATAAAATTGGCTTTCAAAATATAAGTACATTAGATTTTATTAATACTAAAAATATTGTATTTAAGGAAAATAATGAAGAATTTCCAAAGAAGCCATTGATTGTTGGAAATATAAGAATGGGCTTTGGACATTATAGAATAAGTATAGCAATGGCATCATGCGCTAAGGCCTTAGGCTATGATCCTATTTGGTTAGATTTAGCATCATTTGATGCGACTGGTTCTAAATGGATTAAAAAGCAAAATGAATTATATTCATTAGCTTCTAGAATTAGCCAAAAATCTAAGCTATTTAATCATTTTATATGGGAACCATTAAATAGTGAGGGCTTTAGAAAAATAACTTATAATGCGACTGACCAAAAGAATACAGAATTATTAGTTCCAATATTTAAAAACATTCCTAAGGATATCCCATATATTGCAACCCATGTTTGGCCAAGCCAGGCTGCAATTCATGCAGGATTAACTCATGTGGTTAATGCTATTCCTGATAACTGGCCTATGGGCTTACATTTATCTGAGGGTGCGATTCATACTGTTCAAACTGAATTTGCATATCATGGCTATAAGATGCTAAATGGTTTTGATAAAAAGCCACTAAAACCTATGCCTGATGGCTCACTTAAAATTGTAGGTCATTATGTTGATCATGAATTATTAGTTAATTTAAAAGAAGATAATAAGCTTAGAGTAAAAAGATTAACTAATAAAGAGCCTATTAGATTATTATTAACTGTAGGTGGAGCTGGTGCAGGATTTGATATGTTTTTATCAATGATAAAGCATTTAAAGCCTTATTTAGATAATAAGCAGGTTGCTTTATTTATTAATTTTGGTGATCACAAGGATGTATATCAAAAAATGTGTGATAAGCTTCCTTGGTTTAAGCTTGGTAAAACATTCTTTAATGATTACAATAATTTAAAGAACTTTGCTTCAAATGCTAGAAATTCTTTCGTAGAAGGATTATACTCAATATATAACGAGAACATTTTTGAGGCTGTATATTCAACTAATTTATTAATGCCTGTTTCTGACTTATTAGTAACAAAGCCTAGTGAATTAGTATTTTATCCAATCCCTAAATTATTTATGCGTCATATTGGTGGGCATGAGGCTTATGGTGCTGTTCATGGTTCGGAAATTGGTGATGCAACCTTTGAATGTCCAACTAAAGAATCATTATGTAATATGCTAGATACCTTAATTAATGACAAGTCTCATATCATACATATGACAGATGTCATTAATAAGCTTAAGGATTGTGGCTATTATAATGGTGGATATGAATGTGTTAAGCTTGCAGTAGGAGAGAAGTAAAATGGAAAATGTAGATGTAAAAGACGTATTTAAACAATTGTATGGAGCTGATGTTAAATCAGTTTATAAGGCTCCAGCTAGAATTAATTTAATAGGAGAGCATATTGATTATAATGGTGGCTTAGTATTTCCAGCAACAATCGGTATTTACACTAAGTGCTATTTTTCAAAAAGAAATGATAATGAAATACATTTATGCTCTTTAAATAAGAAGAAGGCTGTAACTAGAACCCTAGATGATTTAGAAAAGAAGGAAAACTCTTGGGAGAATTATCCTATTGGTGCTGTTTACACCCTAGCTAGAAATGGCTTTAAGCTAGACAAGGGCTTTAATATGTTATTTACATCTGAAATACCTATGGGCTCAGGCCTTTCATCTAGTGCGGCAATCCTTGATTTAACTATTTATACATTAAAAAGTGAATATAATTTTGATATTGATAATAAGCTTGTTTCACTTCTTGCTTGGGAGACAGAAAACAAATATTGTGGACTATCTTGTGGCATTATGGATCAGGCTATAATAGCATTAGGAAAAGAAAATCAAGCAATGCTATTAGATTGCTATAAGTATAAATATGATTATTATCCATTTAATTTAGGAGATTATAGATTATTAGTAATGAAGACTAATAAGCCAAGAAGCTTAACTGATTCTAAATATAATGAAAGAGTTAAGGAATGCGATATTGCCTTAGATTTAATTAAAGAAAAATATCGTCATGCTAATAATTTATGTGAATATAAAATGGATGAAATCGATAAGATTAAATCTATATTAAATAGTGATTTATTATATAGAAGAGTCTTACATGTAATTTCTGAAAATCAGCGCGTTTATGATTTTAAGGATGCTTTATTAAAGGGCGATTTAGTAAGAGTAGGTAAATTATTAAATGAATCACATTTCTCACTAAAGGATAATTATGAGGTAACAGGTGCTCACCTAGATACAATTACTGAGCTTGCAAGAAAGCAAAAGGGCTGTCTAGGTGCTAGAATGACTGGCGCTGGCTTTGGAGGCTGTGCAATAGCTATCGTAAATAAGGATAATATAGAAGAATTTAAAAAGAATGTAAAAGAAGGATATTCAAAAATATTAAAAATCGAATGTGATATTTTTGAATGTGAAATTCCAAATGGTGTAGGTAAAGATGAATAAAATTATAAAATTCACAATTGATTCATCTTCAAATTCATTTTCTCCATTTAAATATGTAGATAGATTAGAAATGACTCCTAATTATATTTCATATGTAAAGGCTATTGATGGAGTGGATACGTATGAATGGAATTATAATACATTGAGTAAAATATTCCAAAAGAAGTTTCAAATAGCCTGTAATCTAATAGAAAAATATTTTGATAATGATGATTTATATATAGATGAAAATCTATCAGCATTTACTATTTATGCTTTATATGATAATGGAGATTTAAAAGAAAAATCATTCGTATTAACATTTGAAGAAAATGGTATGGAGGAATTAATGTTTATTTTGAAGGATTTAATTCCTACAAGCGAAGAAATGCCTGAATATTTTTATATGGGATTAACTGATAATCCATTAGAGGATAAGGATATGGAATGATTTAATCATTCCTTTTTCTTGTTTTAATCATAAGATTAATGTATAATTCTTTTGAAAGATAGGACTTTTAGTATGAAAATTTGTATTGTATCGGATGTACTAGATGAAGAAAATAATGGTACAACCATCGCAGCAATGAATTTAATAAGATCTTTAAAAAGTAAAGGTCATGAGGTTAAGGTTGTTTGCCCTGTAACAAAATATCATGAAGGAGAAAATAATTTCTACTTTGTTCCAAAATGGAAATTTCCTAAGGCTTTACAAAATATTATAGATAAAAATAATGTAGTAATTGGTAAGCCTAAAAAGAAGGTATTTTATGAGGCAATGAAGGATTGTGATGTAGTACATGTTATGATTCCTTTATTTATTGGGCCTAAGGCGGCACGTTATGCAAAAAAGAAATTACATAAGCCTTTAACTGTTGGCTTTCATGCTCAAGCAGAAAACATATCAAGTCATTTTGTAGGATTAATGAATTCTAAAACTGTTAATAATATGATTTATAAGCATATATATAAAAAGACTTATAAATATGCTGATTGTATTCATTATCCAACTAATTTTATTAGAAATTTATTTGAAGATATAGTTGGACCTACAAATGGATATGTAATATCTAATGGAGTTCAAAAAATATTTAAGCCAACAATAGTAGAACGACCAGAAGAATTAAAAAATAAGAAGATAATTTTATTTACAGGAAGATTATCATTAGAAAAGAGTCATTCTGTTTTAATAAAAGCAATTAGTAAATCTAAATATGAAAAGGATATTCAATTAATTCTTGCAGGACAAGGTCCAAGAAAGGCTGAAATCATAAAATTATCAAAAAAATTATTAACTAATCAGCCAATTATTAATTTTTATTCTAGAGAAGAATTAGTTAAAATTATTAATTATGCTGATTTATATTGTCATCCAGCCGAGGTTGAAATAGAAGCTATTTCATGCTTAGAGGCAATTTGTTCTGGGTTAGTTCCTGTTATTGCAAATTCACCTAAATGTGCAACTAAAGAATTTGCAATAGATGATAGAAGTCTTTTTGAAGTAAATAATCCTGAGTCATTGAGAGATAAAATAGATTATTGGTTTGATCATCCTGATGAATTAAGCAAAATGAAGGAAGTTTATGCAAAAACAGCTTCTAAATTTGATTTTGATGAATGTATGGATAAGATGGAATTAATGATAAAGGACGCTTATAATTTATATGAAAAATAAGACATTTTATTATGAAAATTATAGCGATGATTTTGCTGTTACTAAGGATTTGCATTCTGATTTAGTTGATGATAAATATAAATATGAATCTAAAAATCCTTTTTATCATATATTTGCATTTATAATATATCAAATTATTGTCAAGCCTTTGGCTTGGTTAATATTAAAGGTATGGTTTAGATATAAAATTAAGAATAAAAAAGTATTAAAAAAATGTAGAAACATAGGTTACTTCATATATGGTAATCATACTAATTATTTGCCTGATGCTTTTACACCTAATATAATTAAATTTAGAAAGAATTATATTATTGTTAATTCACAAACCACATCGATAAAAGGAATTAGATTGTTAGTTAAAGCACTTGGCGCGACACCTTTAGGAGATACATATCAAGCTAAAAAGAATTTATTTAGATTTATGAAAGGTAGAATAGAGAAAAAACAAAGTAT
Organism: Caryophanales bacterium UBA7004; assembly: GCA_002449755.1. Classification (GTDB taxonomy): domain Bacteria; phylum Bacillota_I; class Bacilli_A; order Acholeplasmatales; family Anaeroplasmataceae; genus Anaeroplasma. Next base: position 17,128 of record DJXM01000032.1, on the reverse strand, counting down.
AACTATTTATCCTGAAGCCCATATTTGGCCATATTATACTAGTATAAGACCATTTGATTCAGTAAATATCAAATATCAAGTATTATTAAATTCTCCTTGTTTTACCTTATCTTATTGTTATTCAAAAAGGAAATTTATTAAAAGGCCTAAATTGACAGTATATGTAGATGGTCCTTTTTACCCTAATAATGAATTAGGTTCAAAAGAAAGATTGGAAGAATTAACTAATACAATTTATAATACAATTAAAGAAAGAACAAATATGTGTTCTACATATAGTGTTAATACATTCATAAAAAAGGATGATGAAAATGAAACAAGAAAATAAACCTGAAATAATTACAATAACTGGAGAAAATGGTAAAAAATTAGATTTTTATTTGGAAGCTGAAATAGAATATGATGGATATAGTTACCAAATATTAATGCCAACAAAAAAATATGATGATTTAGAAAAAGATATGGCTATTGTATTTAGAGTTGAAGTAATTGATGGTGAAAATCAATATTTTATTGAAGAAAATGATGATATTATTTCAATAATTGAAGAGATTTATAATGAGGGCTAAATGCCCTTTTTATTTTCAAATTATATATGACAATTAATAATAATTGTGATATAATACTTTTGGTCATTTAGATATGAATATGAAAATATAAAATGGAGGAATTATTATATGGCTATGTTTGATAAATTACTTGCTAATTTAAAAAATTCAAGAAAGACTATTGTATTTACAGAAGGAACTGATGCTAGAATCCTAGAGGCAGCTTCAAGATTACAAGCTGAAGACTTAATGGATATTATTTTATGTGGAAATAAAGATGCTGTTTTAGCTGCTGCTAAGGCAGGAAATTTTGATGTATCAAAGGCTACTATTTTAGATCCTTTAACATATGAAGGATTTGATGACATGGTTAAGTGCATGTTCGACTTACGTAAGGGTAAGATGACTATGGAAGAGTGTGCTTCATCATTAAAGAAGTCTAATTACTTTGGTACTATGCTAGTTAAGATGGGTAAGGCTGATGCTTTACTTGGTGGTGCTACATATTCAACTGCTGATACAGTTAGACCAGCACTTCAATTAGTTAAGACAAAGAAGGGTGCTAATTTAGTATCATCTTCATTCATTTTATTCCGTGAGAAGGATGGCAAGGAAGAAAAGATTTGTATGGGTGACTGTGCAATCAACATTTCTTATGAGGATACAGTTGATAAGGCAACAGGTGCTGTTACTGTAACTGCAGCTCAAAAGCTTGCAGAGGTTGCTGTTGAATCAGCTAAGACAGCTGCTTTCTTCGGTATTGATCCAAAGGTTGCTGTATTATCATTCTCAACTTATGGCTCTGGTAAGGGTGGAACTGTTCAATTATCTCATGATGCAGTAATTGAAGCTAGAAAGTTAAATCCAGAATTAGTTATCGATGGTGAATTCCAATTTGATGCTGCTGTATCACCAGTAGTTGCTAAGACTAAGTGCCCTGATTCTAAGGTTGCTGGTCAAGCAAATACATTCATCTTCCCATTAATTGAGGCAGGTAACATTGGTTATAAGATTGCTCAAAGATTAGGTGGATATGAAGCTTATGGTCCTATTTTACAAGGATTAAATGCTCCTATCAATGACTTATCTCGTGGTTGTAACGCTGATGAAGTTTACAAGATGGCAATCATCACTGCAGGTATGGCTGAATAATACATTAAAACAAGGCAATTTTGCCTTGTTTTTTTAATTTTAAGCATTTTTATTAATAAATTTTGTCTAAATTTGTACATTTTATAAAATTTTATTTTATAATAGTAATAAGGAGATGAAATAATATGGAAAAGATTATTTATTCAAAATCTTTAAAGGCTAAATTAACATTAGAAAGAAATTTTATGATGGAGTCCTATCAGGAATTAATGGATGTCATTAATACAAGAAAGGATATTTTAGTAATATCAAGCTTTCCAAAGGATAGAATAGCCTTTGGTAAGAATAAGGTTGCTTTAATAAAAGCGTTTAGAAAGAATATTGTAGTTTATTATGCTTTAAATCCTAACAAGATTAATGAAAAATATGCTGTAAGTGATGTATCAGATGTAAAAGCATATATTAATTATCCAACAAAGTTAATTATTGATACAAAAAAGGATTTAAAAAATGCTATTAAGTTAATGGAAAAGGCATTAGATCAAGCTGGTGCTAAGGAGATTACTATTGCAGAAGACATTGATTATAATGAATTATATCCTGTAAGAACATTTGATGAATTAGTAGAATTAGGATTAATTAAGAAGAGAATTAAATATATTGATGACTCAATTGAGGATTATGCATCAAATGATAAAATTGAGGCAATCGATTATAAAAAGCTTGATGCTTTAAATGCTCCTAAAAAGCTAGAAAAAATTTCTGCCCCAGAAAAGGTAGAATCATTACCTAAGCCAGAAAATAAAGCATCAAATATTGTTAATGTTCCAATGGTAAATGTAAGATTTAAGGTAATGGTAAAGGGTAAGAAAACTGATGATTTATATCTATTTACTAATTATACAAATTGGGATGAGGATAAGGTTTTAAAGTTAAATAAAAAGGATGATTATTTCGTTTTAGATACAAAATTCCCTAAGGATTTTGATTTAGAATTTAAAATATCTTTATCTAACAACTGGCATGGTGTTGAAAAGGGTATTTTTGGTGAAGAAATTAAAAACCATAAATATTATTTAACTCAGGATTTAGAAATAGAAGATATCATTTATAACTTTAGATTGGACTAAAAAATACCAACACATTGTATAGTGTGTTGGGTATTTTTTCTATTTGGATAATTTTTCAATTACTCTTGTCTTTATTTCATTTGGTATATATTTAGAAATATCACAGCCAAATGAAACTAATTCCTTAATTGCAGAACTAGATACAATTTGTAATTTAGTTGTTGGCATAAGAAGTACTGTTTCAATTCCAGGATATAAATCTCTATTATATTGGAATAAAGCAAATTCATTTTCATAATCTGAATAATTTCTCATTCCTCTTAAAATTACTCCAATTTGATTTTCCTTACAGTATTGAACAACTAAACCATCATATGCTTTAACTACAACATTTGGAATATTTTTGACACAATCCTTTACCATTTGAATTCGCTCTTCAGATGTGAAGGCTTGTTTTTTTTGAATGTTTGTAGCTACTACAACATGAACCTCATCAAATAATTTAGAAGCTCTCTTTATTAAATCTACATGACCATTTGAAATTGGATCAAATGATCCAGGATATACGCATTTTCTCATTTTTTTACCACCTAATACACAAAAATTATATCATTTTATTATGAAAAGTAAAATATAAACATATTTAAACCAAATATTTAAATCTCTCATAATTAAAATTATGAGAATTTTAAACTTTTTATGATAAAATGGTATTAGGTGAGAAAATTATGAAAACAGTTGTTATAGCTACAAATAATAAAAATAAGGTAAGAGAATTTAAATCTATATTAGATAATCCTAATATTGAATTTAAGACATTAAAGGAAATAGGTTATTTAAAGGATATAGAAGAAAATGGTAATACATTTGAGGAAAATGCAATTATTAAGGCAACAACAGTTGCTAAAGAATTAAATGTAATCGCAATAAGCGATGATTCAGGTCTATGTGTTGATGCCTTAAATGGAGCACCTGGTATTTATTCTGCTAGATATGCAGGTACACATGATGATGAGGATAATAATCAATTATTATTAAAAAATTTAAAGGGTATTGAAAATAGAAATGCTCATTATGAATGTGCAATTTGTATTGCATATCCAAATGGAGAATATATAACTGAACTTGGAAAGGTATCTGGAAAAATCATTGATGATAGAAGAGGAAATGGTGGCTTTGGCTATGACCCATATTTTTATATAGATGAATTTGGTAAAACATTTGCAGAGGTACCATTAGAGAAAAAGAATACTATATCTCATAGAAATAAAGCATTAATGAAAATAAAGGATAGAATAGATGAAGATTTTAATATTATCAGATAGCCATTATAAAAGCTTAAATGATATTAATTTTAAAGAATATGATTATATCTTACATGCTGGAGATTATGGTATATCAAAAAATGAAATAGAAGAAAATGGAATAATCTATGTTAAAGGAAACTGTGATATAGAGGGATTAAATGAAGTATCTATAGAAATAGATAACAAAAAATTTTTAATAACTCACGGACATTTATATAATGTCAAATATGATTTAACAAGATTATTATTTAAGGGCTTAAGCCAAAATGCTAAATTTGTAATATATGGTCATACCCATATTGCAAATTGCATTGAAGAAGAGGGTATTATATTTATTAACCCAGGAAGCTATCAGGATGGTTATTATGCAGTAATTAATGACCATCAAATAACATTTTATAAGGATGGCAAGGATTATAAAATTTTTAGAAGAAAGTGGTAAATAAAATGGCTAAATTATCAGATATTCTAAATTTAAATAAAACCAAAGCGTCAATTAATAAAATTGACCTATTTTTAGAATCTTCTGAAAAAAATAGCTATGAATATATAATGGCTTTATGTTATAAGGCAGAAATAATGCATGAGCTTAATAATACAAATGAAGCCTTAAAACTAATTTATCCATATACAGCTGATGTAGCTAAAATGGAAAACAGAGCTGTTATTGCCTTATATAATGCCATTATAAAAATATGCTCAGATGTAGAACGTTATGATCAAGTAACTAAATATATTGAATTAAAAAAGGGATATTTACCAATATCTGCTCAAAGTGCTTATATTAAGGATAAAATAAATTTATCATTAAGAATGAATGACTTAGTTAAAGCTAAGGAATATTTAATAGAATATTTAAATGATGATATTTCTAAAGAGGAGGCTTTATCTGCAAAGGAAAGCCTAGCTTCAATTTATTTTTATGAAAGAAGCTTTAATGAATATGTAGAAATAGTTCCTTCACTTGAAGCATATTATAAAGAAAATTTAATGTTCGATAAATTATTAGTCCTACATTATAATTTGCTTTATATTGATTATTCAAATGAAAAATACACTAAGGTTATTTTTGAAGGAAAAGATTTTTTAAAGGAAGCAAATGATAATGTATTATATACAATAAAGGCTTCAACATTATTAATTAAATCCTATTTAGCATGTAATAATGTTAAGCAAGCATCTATTGTTGTATCTAATTTAGATGATGTTGTAGGAGAACAATATTTAGATGATTCTATTGATTTTTTATATGCCGCTAAAGCGACTTACGCAAGGCTTCAAAATACAGCTGCTATAAAGGATTATTCTGATAGAATTTTAAGCCTTGAGGCTATAAAAAATCCTATTATTAAGGAAAAGAAAAAGGAAAGAGCTAGAGAGGTTAAAAAATACGAATCTCATGATGATATCGTTATTCCTACGATTGAATTAAATAAGGAACAAGAAATTAAATTAGAAATGCCTGAGGTTAATTATAGAAGAGGCATTTTAAATCCTAAGCCTAAAAATGAAATAATTCAAACTCAGGAAGTTATTAAAAAAATAAATTCTAAAAAAACATTTGATGTTATTCCTGAATTTAAAATATTAGAAAATGTATTAGATGCTTTAAGTAATAAAAATCCTAATTTAAAATTTAGAGAATTATTTAGATTAACATGTATAGAAATAGCAAAGGCCTTTAAAATAGATGAAATCTATTTATTATATGAAAAGAAGGGCTTTAAAGGCCTTCAATATAAAAAGGAAAGAGCTTATGATAAAAAACTTAATGTTTCCGATATTGAAAATACACCAAATTATGCATCCTATTTACAGGATACTGAAATATTTTCTGATGATTCAGATAGAACATATAACATAAATATAGTAAACAAGGAAGAATATAGTGAGGGAACATCTATATTTGCATTCCCTCTTCATAATGAATATGGTCCTATAGGAAGTATTTCCTATTTAGGTATTGGTAATTTTATGAATGATGGATTATGTTACGAATCTATTAAAATTATTAATGGAATTATTAATACTAGATTAATGATCTTTTTAAATCAAGAAAAGCTTGAAAGAGATAATAATAGAACATTCTTTTTAATTAATAATATGAATTCAGGAATTAAAGAGGAAATGGATGGCTATATTCATTTAAACGAAAGTGCGATAAATATATTAGGCTCTGTTCCGGAATTAAGAAGTGAGGATTATTTATATAATATTGATTCTAAATATCAATCAGATTATAAAAATTTAATCAATGAAATATCTTATTCATTAGAAAAGGGCAGAAGCATTGAATATGAATATAAAAAGGATAATGAATTAGTATTTGTAAAAGAAACATTCTATCCTGAGGTTATTGATGGTGATTTATGGCTAACATCATTAATTGATGATATTTCATCTATTAAAAATAAAGAGGAAGTATTAAAGGATTTAGCTTATAAAAATCCTATTTCTAATATGAATACTGAGGTAAAGCTAATTGATGATTTAAAGGTTGCAATTTCCTTAAAGCACTTAGCTTTAGCTGTAATTGAAATTCAGGATTTTGAAATATTTAGAGAATTATATGGATATAATTTACAATCACAAATTATTAAATTTGTTGGTATTGAATTAAATAAAGCAATTGAAAATGATTTTAAATTTGATTGTTACCATTTAGAGCGTGATAGATTTGTTATATTAATGAGAGGTATAACTGATAAAAGAACTGTTGAATCAAAATTAATTTATATTTTAAATTCTATTTCTAATGCTTTAAATAAAAAGAATTCTAGATTTAATATTTTATTTAATGCTGGTGTATTTAGAATGGGTAAAACTATTACTGATATAGATACTAATACTATATTAGGTAATGCGCTTGATGCATTAAATGATACTTATATTTTAGAAACTAAGGAAAATCATATTGCTCATTTTAATGGAGAATTAAATAAAGCTAGATTCTTAGAAAATGAAAAAATAAATGCGATAAGTGAGGCTTTAGATACATCTAAAATAGCCCTATATTACCAGCAAATAGTAGATATCGAAACTAAATCAGTTTTAGGATATTATATTATTCCAAACCATGAATCATATGAAATTGAATATGATTTAATGGAAAAGATTGCTAAAAGAAAGAATTTAATAAAAAGATTTGATAAATATGTAATTGAAAATGCTATGAGAGAATTAAAAATGATTAAGCTGGAATTTAAATCATATATAACTGTATTTATTCCAATCCATGAGGAATCATTTGATGGTACATTAGCTCAATTTATATATAAGAGATTAGATTTTTATAAGATTAATCCTAATGCGATAGTTATATTATGTGATAATATAAAATCAAAGGAGATTAATTATATAAAATCTTTAGGTATTTCTGTTGCCACAAGAAATGTACTTGATGTATTTGAAAGAAAAGCTAATTATTTATTTTATGATTATCATAAATCAAATTTTGAATCTATTAGTTATATTTCATATATTGCCAAGCAATATAATGTAAATATGATATTAGATGAAATAAATGAAGTAGAGGAAATGAAGGCTTGTCTTTCAAATCATTATAGATATGTTTATGGTAATCAATTTAGAAAAAAAGAAAAAATAAAAGGATTACTTGAAAAATTAAGATAAAAGATTTATTATAATTTTTAAATTATAAAATAATTTTGGAGTGTTTATGAGAGATTTTAAGGATATCAAAAGAGTAATAATAAAGGTTGGATCATCAAGCCTTGTAAATAAGGATTTGAGTGTTAACAATGAAATTATTATTTCAATATTATCAGTATTTAAAAAATTAAAAAAAGAAGGAATAGAATGTGCTTTAGTTACAAGTGGTGCTATAGCACTTGGTATGCATGAGCTTAAGCTAAATAAAAGACCAAAGGAATTAAGCCTAAAGCAGGCCTGTGCGGCTGTAGGACAGGCTAAATTGATGGAATCATATAATAAGGTTGCTTCCCTTTATGATTTAGTATTAGGTCAAATTTTAATTAGCCATGATGATTTCCAAATTAGAAAAAGAATGCTTATATTATCTGATACATTAGATAGTATGTTTAAGCATGGTATTATTCCTGTAATTAATGAAAATGATGCTTTAGCTGTTGATGAAATTAAGGTTGGAGATAATGACACATTAGCATCATTAATTTCACCGATGATTAAAGCTGATTTATTAGTATTATTTTCTGATATCGATGGCTTATATGATAAGAACCCCAAAATTTATCCAGATGCTAAAATGATTGAGCGAGTTGATAAGATTGATGATTCTATTTTAGCAATGGTTGGTGGTGCTACAACTAATGTTGGTACAGGCGGTATGGAAACTAAAATTGATGCCGCATTATCATCAATCTCATCTGGAGTTAATATGATTATTTGTAATTCAAATAGAATTACTGATTTAGAAAAGATTGTTAAGGGAGAAGAAATAGGTACTTTATTTGTTAAGGGTGATAAGGTATCTAGTAGAGATCATTGGATTATTTTTAAATCTAATGCCTTAGGAGCAATTACTGTTGATAAGGGCTTAGAGCAGGCATTAGATAATAAAAAGGTTTCTATTCTTCCTAAGGGTGTAAAAAATGTAAGTGGTGAATTCCTAGCTGGGTCTGTAATTAATGTTATTAATCAAAATGGAGATATTTTAGCTAAGGGTATTTCAAATTATTCATCAGCTGAAATTAAATTAATTATTGGAGTTTCTTCAGAAAAAATTTCTGATATCTTAGGATATATTGGTAAGAAGCAGGTTATTCATGCGAATGACTTAGTTTTATTAGGAGATGGTTATTATGGACACTTTGTTAAATAATTGTAAGCTTGCTAGCAAGTGCTTATTAAAGCTTTCTAATTCAGAAAGAAATCAATTATTATTGAATATAGCAAATGCCTTAAAGGATGAAAATAATATTAAAGAAATATTAAAGGCAAATGAATTAGATGTTAATAATGCTAATTCAAATGGTATTAGTAAGGTAATGGTAGATAGATTATCATTAACTAAGGATAAGCTAATTAGTATTTCAAATTCAGTATTAGATGTTATGAAATTACCTAATTATATTGGAGAGGTAATTGAGGAATGGAAAACTGAAACAGGTTTAAATATTAAAAAGGTGAGAGTGCCATTTGGAGTTATCGCAACTGTTTTTGAATCTAGACCTAATGTCGCAGTTGATATTTCTGTATTAGCTTTAAAAACAGCTAATGCTTGTGTATTAAAGGGTGGAAAAGAAGCTATTAATACTAATATGGCATTAGTTAAGGTTATGAAAAATGCTATAAAGGATATTGTTAATCCTAATGTTATAACATTAATTGAAACTACAGATAGAAGTGCAACTGATATTCTTATTAGAAAAAAGGAATATATTGATTTATTAATTCCTAGAGGCTCAAAGAGATTAATAAATTATATTGTTGAAAATGCTAAGGTGCCTTATATTGAAACAGGTGCTGGCAATTGCTCACTTTATATTCATAAGGATTGTGATTTAGATAAAGCAATTAAGGTTGCTATAAATGCTAAAATTCAACGTCCTTCAGTATGTAATGCAATAGAAAATATTGTAGTTGATGAGGATATAGAAAAAGAATTTTTACCAAAGCTAGAGGAAGCATTTAATGGCAATAATATGTTTAATAAGGTTATTGAAATTAGAGCTGATGAAAAAGCTTTAAGATATATTAAGGGTAACCTTGCTACTGAAGATGATTATTATACAGAATATAATGATTATATTGTTGCAATTAAAACTGTAAAGGATATTGATGAGGCTATTTCATTTATTAATTTACATTCAACAAAGCATAGTGAATCAATCATTACAGAAAATGAAGCTGCAAAGCTAAAATTTGAGCAAGAAATAGATTCAGCATGTGTTTACCATAATGCATCTACAAGATTTACTGATGGTGGTGAATTTGGATTTGGTGCTGAAATTGGTATTTCAACAACTAAGCTTCATGCTAGAGGACCTATGGGATTAAGAGAAATTACAACATATAAATATATTATTGAAGGTAAAAATGGAGAGATAAGAAAATGAGTTACAAATTTGGTATTTTAGGTGTAGGTAAGATGGGTTCATCCATCCTAAGAGGAATTATTTCATCTGGTGTTTTTAATAAGAAGGATATTTTATTAAATCTATATACAGATGAAGAGGTTAAAATCTATGGTGATGAAGGCTTTAATTATGTAAAAAATGATCCAAAAAAGATTTTTGAATCATGTGATTTAACATTATTATCAGTTAAGCCTCAGGTGTTCCCAGAGGTTGCTAAAATAGCTGATGAGCTAGATTTTAATGGAAAAGGTATTATGTCAATTATGGCAGGTATTACAATTTCATCTATTGATGTTCATTTTAAGAATGCTAAAATCATTAGAGTTATGCCTAATACTCCAGCTTTAATTAAAAAGGCTGTAGCTACAGTTTGCTCTCGTGATACTAATTCAATTTATTATAAGCAGGTATTTGATGTATTATCATCAATTGGTGTTGCATATCCAATAGATGAAGATAAGATGGATGATTCATTAGCATTAAATGGTTCAATGCCAGCATATCTTGAATTATTTGCTAAAGCATTTATTGATCAAGCTGTAAGAGATGGAATTGATTATGAAACAGCTAAGAAGCTTACATGTCAATCTATTATTTCATCTGCATCATTAATTTTAGAATCTGATGAATCAATTGATCAATTAATTAAAAATGTTTGCTCAAAGGGTGGTACTACAATTGCAGGCTTAGATAAATTATATGAGCATAAATTTGAAGAAGCCATTTATGATTGTAGTAAGGCTTGCGCAAATAGAAGTAGAGAATTATCTAAATAATTTAAAATGGAGAAAGTGTAATGCTTTCTCTTTTTTATATCCCCATTGTGATACAAAATATAAAAAAACCATGTCATTGTATCACTTTGGTGATATAATTAATGAAATTAAAGATATCAAAATAGAAGAAATAAAAGAATTGGACTTTTATAGAACAAAGGAATATTGGATTGGTTGGGCAATAACTTATTATCAATGGTATACAAATAAGAAATTTGAAAGAATATTTGAATCGATATCTTATGATGAGCTACTAAATTTATATGATACACTTCATGAAGCTGATATATTAAAATTTGTTGAAGTGTTAAATAATATCATAGATAATAAGAACTATGAAACAAATTTGAAAATAATTAGAAGTGGATATGGGATATCTCAAAATGAATTAGCAAAAAGATCTAATGTAAGCTTACGCTCAATCCAAATGTATGAGCAAAGAAAGAAGGATATAAATAAAGCAAGTGCTTTAACATTATATTCGATATCATTAGTGCTAGGATGTAGCATAGAGGATTTATTAGAATTTTAATCAAAAACAAAAAGGCCGTAAGGCCTTTTTCTAGTCTGATTCAGTTTCAGATTCATCCTTTTTATCAGATTCCTCTTTTTTCTTTTCCTTTTTCTTTTCCTTTTCTAAACGCTCTTTTTCAGCGTTAGCATATTCTTCCTTAGCCTTTTGATAGAATTCATAATTTCTATTTAAATAAAGAATTCTTTTAGCTATTTCAATATATGAATTTGCGATGATTGCATAATCTAATGCAATCTTATTTAATGCTTCAATATCATTATCATCGACATCATTTAATCTTTTAAATGTTTCTTCAACTACATTAGAAGTAGAAGTAGAATTCAATAAATTAAATTCATTATATGATTCAGGGTTTTCTTGTCCAGGCTTACGTGTCTTATCTAATACCTGCTTAACCTCAGCTATAGATAAAACCTGCTTTAATGTACAAACCTCTTGAATTACAGCTAAATGCTCCTTTGAATATTTTTTAGCTATAGGAGCAGGAACAACCTCACCTTTAACATAATTATTAATCATAGAAGTAGTAATTTGCTTATCAGATGTAGATGTTTGAAATATATATAATTGCTTATCTAAATATTTCATTACCTGATCCATATATAATTCTAATTCAGGTAAATCCTCATAATTTCTAAAGCTAAAGTTATTTAAATCATTTAACCAATTCTCAAGTGATTTTTTAATGTTTTCCATACCAAACCCTCCAACTATCAAAATTTTATCATAATATTTTTGAAAATACAACATTTTGTATAAATAAACATTGACTAATATAAAGAAATGAGGTAAACTAATATCGAAAACTAGATGGTATAGTCTTTAGCTAGGAGGTTTAAGTTATGAAAAAAAGAATTTTATTAATTGGAAATGATAAATTTATGAGAGAAGCATATAAGGATGGCAAGTACTTTGTAATGCCAAAGAAAAAATATGTAAAAGCTTTATATGATGCATACGATGTTGATAATATTTCTAATTTTAGTTTAACTAGCTCTAGAGCTGTTTCATTAGTAAATTGTTTTGTAAACAATTTGAATTACGACATTTGTTTAATATCATTCGGAAATAATGAGATTGAACATGTTTCTGTTGAAATGTTCGAAAAAAATTTACAGACAATTATAAATGTGTTAATATGTAAAGGGGTTTTTCCTATTATAATGGAAATACCTAATATTTCTGGCTATGATGTTACACCTTATAACAAAGTTATAAATAACATTAAGGTTAGAAATGATTTTGATAACAAGTATGTAAGTGAATGCTTAAAGCTTGTTAATGCATAAAGGAGATTAATAAATGGAAAATAAAAAAATAATTCCTATCTTTCTTGCTTGTGATGATAATTATGTTAAATTTGCAATGGTTACTTTAAAGTCTATTGCTGAAAATGCTAATAAAGATTATACATATAATTGCTATATATTAAATACTGTCATAAGCCAAGATACTATAAATAGAACTAAAGGCTTATTACCTGATAATTTTAATCTAGAGTTCCCTGATGTTACAGATTATTTTGAATCTATTAAGGAAAGATTACCTATTCGTCATTATTATTCTAAAACAACATATTTTAGATTTTTTATAGCTGAAATGTTTGAGCAATATGATAAGGCAATCTATATTGATTCTGATACTGTTGTATTAGGTGATATTAGTGAATTCTATAATCATGAATTAAATAATAATTTAGTAGGAGCATGCCAAGAGCAGGCTATAGTTCAAACTAAGGTTTATGGTGACTATGTTGAGGCTTGTCCTGGTGTATCTAGAAATGAATATTTCAATGCAGGCTTATTATTAATCAATTCTAAATTATTCAGAGAAGAATGCATGCTAGATCAATTTATTGATTTTCTAGATTTATATAATTTCGTTTTAATTCAGGATGAGGATTATCTAAATGTAATGTGTAATAAAAGAGTTACATGGATTGATAATTCTTGGAATACAGAGGTTTATGGTGAAATCAAATATAAGGATGAAGACATTAATATGATTCATTATCTTATGTGGTCTAAGCCATGGCATTTCGATAATATTAGACTTCAGGATTATTTCTGGAAATATGCTAAGATGACTTGCTATTATGATGATATAAAGGAAGTATTAGCTAATTATACAGATGAGCAAAGAGCTAAGGATTTAGATAATGCTAAAAATCTAGAGAAGATGGCTGTAAATGAAACTGAGCGTCCTGATAATTATTCTAAATTATTAGCTGCTGGTAAGATTAAAAGAAAATCAATTGATAGACTTCAGGTTCAAAAGAAGATTAGAGAATTAGAAAAGGCTGGAATTTTTGATCAGGATGTTGAGCAGGATCCACCTACAAAGGAATTATTACCTGAAGAAATTGATTATGAAAGAAAAAGCGTAAAGAGTAAGATTAAAACTAGATATGCATATTTTATTGCAAGAAAGTTCTTAAATAAGATGGTTAGAGAGGATCAAATCATCATTAAAGAGGTTAAGGGTGTTGAAAATCTTCAGGGATTAGATACTGGTGCCATTTTAACTTGTAATCACTTTAACGCTTTTGATTCATTTGCTATTCAAGTAGCTTATGAGGAATCAATTAAAACTAAAAGAGAAAGAAAAAAGAAGAAATTCTTTAGAGTTATAAGAGAGGGTAATTATACTTCTTATACAGGATTCTATGGTTTCCTAATGAGAAATTGCTATACATTACCTTTATCTAGTAATACTAAGACAATGGCTAAATTTATGAGATCTATGAATAATCTTTTAAAGCAAGGCCATTTAGTATTAGTTTATCCTGAGCAAAGTATGTGGTGGAATTATAGAAAGCCTAAGCCATTAAAGGAAGGTGCATATAAGTTTGCTGTAGCAGCTAATGTGCCTGTTGTACCTTGCTTTATTACAATGAAAGATACTGATAAGATTGGTGTTGATGGATATCCTATCCAAGAATATACTATCCATATTTCAAAGCCAATTTATCCAGATCCTAATAAGAATAAGATTGATAATGTTAAGTACATCATGGATGAAAACTTCCGTGTATGGAAGGATATTTATGAATCTGTATATCATGTGAAATTACAATACACAACACAAGAAGCTAGAGCATAATTCTAGCTTTTTGTGTCTTTATAAAAGATTTAAGCATAAAAATATTTAAATTTGAAAACTTTGATTTAAAACTTTCTTGAATAAAAAATATATCTTTGATATAATATCAATAAGAATATTGATCGTTTTTTGTTATGTTTTGATTTTAAATATTTAAAATCTTGCTTTTATCTCAATTTCTTGTTTTTTAAATTGGTTATAATCATAGTCCTACTATGATTAAACATAAAGTAGTATGCAAAACTAAAAATTTTAGTGCGAGTCTATTTCAAATAATAGTCTCCCAATTCCAACAAACGCACATTTATATCTTGAGATAAGCTTTAATTATCAATTATCTGGTGCTTAATGATAATTAGGTGATAGTGCCCATTTTGATTGGAACACTAGTTACAAATTTTTAAAAAAACTACATGCCCTACCGAAAACGGAGCGCGTACTACAGGGTTAGGCAAATAAGAAAAATTGAAAAGGAGAAAACACATGAAGAAAATAGTATGTGATTTATGTGGAGAATCTGATTTCGTCAAGGTAGAAGGAATGTTTGAATGTCAGGTTTGTGGTGCAAAGTACACTATTGAGCAAGCCAAAACATTATTTAGGGATGTATCAGATACACCACGTCAAAGCGCAACAGTAAATGAAGCACCAGAAGATGATGAACCAGTTGGAAGCCAAGTTGCAATGCCAAAAGCTGGTCCTGCCGTAGTTAAGAAGGTTATCGTTGCTAAACCTGCTGCTACAAAAGAAACTGACCAAGGAGCTGCAAAGAAGATTGTATCTCAATTTAAAAAGCCAGTTGGTGGTGCCCCATCACCTCAAGGTGTTAAGCCAGGTCAAGGTACAGTTGTTAAGAAGGTAGTTGTTAAGCCTACAACAGTGGTTGCTAAGCCTGCCGCTCAACCAGCACAAAAGAAGGTTGTTAGAAACCTTGATACTAGTGCTAATGTTGGTACTGCACAAATGATTGAAAATCTATTCATTCTATCAGAGAATGCATATGATTCAGAAAATTATGTTGATGCAGAAAATTATGCAAACCGTGTTATTGAAATTGATGCCAATAATACAGATGCATGGTTAATGAAGGGTAACTGTGCTGCAAGACAATCTAATCCACAAAATTTCCGTTTTAAGGAAGCTATTAATTGTTGGAATACATGTCTTCAAAGATCTACAAAGGATGAAATTGATGACTATCAATTCACAGTAAGAACTAACCTAATTGATATTATGGTTGCGTTCGTATTAAAGGGATGCATTAGCTTTGCAAAAGAGCCTACTACAAAGAATTTTGAAGAAGTAAAAGATGTTATCAATCAGGCTGAGCCTATGATGAGACTAGCAAACCAAACATTTGGTGTTGATATTGCAACTTATGAAGATAAACTTGCATCAAATATTTCAGCCGTAGTAACAAAAGTTAGTAAGCAAGCAATCCAAGATTATGGAAAGAAGAAGGAAACTCAAACAGTTGAAGCATATAAGAAATATGTTGAAACTCAAGACATCTGTATTGGCTGCTGGGATTATTTAATTGACCTTGCCAAGAGACATGGTACAGTTACAGCAATCCTATCTAGCGTAGTAAAGATGCAAGAATCTATTATCCGTAACAAGGGTTATATTACTAAGAATGGTAAGACTAAGGTTGGTTTAGAGTGTTCAATGTCTGAGCGTAATCAACGTCTTGAAGCTATTAAAGCAGAAAAGAAGAAGCTTGATGATAAGTTCGTTGATATTCGTAAGCGTGACCGTGTTGAGCAAAAGATTAAGAATGAAAAGTATTGGGAAGAGCATCAAGAAGAAAAGAAGCAATTACTTGATGAGCATTCTAAGCTTGACCATGAAATCTTTGAGCTTGAAAACTCTAAATTAAAGATGCCTGAATTAACTGAATTAAAGAAGCTTGAGGAAGAAGCAATTCGTCTTCAGGTATTAAAGGATAATCCAGTTTATTCAAATAAGGAACGTGCTGCTTATATGGATCAATTAAATAAGACTCGTAAGCAAATCGTTACTAAGAAGAGAGAGTTAGCTTCTCGTCTTAACCCAATCGAAGATAAGATTGAAAAGTACAAGAAGAGAATGTATAACATCGAGAAAGAATTAAATATGAACCGTTAATAATAATTAAGCACAGCCGTTGGTTGTGCTTTTTTATATATAAAAGTAAAACTATATGATATAATCTTTATGGTGAGAATTTATGTATGTAGCGATTATTGGAGCTGGAGCTTCTGGATTATTTTTAGCAAATTTATTAGAAAAGAATAATATTAAATATAAGATTTTTGATGATGGTAAAATTGGAAGAAAAATTTTAGCATCAGGAAATGGTAAATGTAATATTTCAAATATTAATTTAGATAAAAAATATTATCATAATAATGAATTAGCTAATTATTTAATTAATAAGCATAAAAATGAATTATTTAATGAATTCAAAAGATTAAATATATATACAAAAATAGATAATGAAGGAAGAATGTATCCTATATCTGAATCATCATTATCTATTTTAAATGCTTTAACCTTAAATATTAATATGAATATAGTTAATATTCATGTAAATAAAATTATAAAGAAGAATAATAAATATTATTTAAATGATTATA
>DJXM01000023.1 GCA_002449755.1 Caryophanales bacterium UBA7004 | reverse complement strand
GAGGAAGAGGAATTTAGAGATATTTATAATATGTATGTTGTTGAGGTTCCAACAAATAAGCCTGTTATTAGAAATGATGCTCCAGATAAATTATTCTTAACTAAGGAATTCAAGTTTAATGCTTTAGTTAAAGAAATTCAAGAACGTCATGAAAAAGGTCAGCCAATTCTAGTTGGTACAGCTAACGTTGAAACATCTGAGCTAGTTCATAATATGCTAGAAAAATTAGGCTTACCTCATGAAGTATTAAATGCTAAAAACCATGCTAGAGAAGCTGAAATTGTAGCACATGCTGGTGAGCTTGGCGCTATTACAATTTCAACAAATATGGCAGGTCGTGGTACTGATATTAAATTAGCACCTGGTGTTGCCGCACTTGGTGGTTTAGCAGTTTTAGGTACAGAAAGATTTGAATCAAGACGTATCGATAATCAGCTAAGAGGTAGATCAGGACGTCAGGGTGACCCTGGTTATTCAAGATTCTTTATTTCTACTGAGGATGATTTAATCCAAAGATTCGGTGGAGATTCATTTAAGATGAGATTAGCTTCAATCGTTAGAATGATGAATGATGGTGATGAATCAGAAGCATTAGAGTCTAGGATGCTTGCTAAGATGGTTACTATGGCTCAAACAAAGATTGAGGGTATGAATTATGATTCTCGTAAGAACGTCTTAAAATATGATGATGTTATTAGACGTCAAAGAGAAATCTTCTACGAGGAGCGTCAAGAGGTTGTTAAGGCTCAACATCTAGAAGAGGTATTATCTAAGATTGTTAAGATTGCTATTTCAAATACAGTTGAGGATTTTATGAATTCTGATGCAAAGGAATTCGAGGATGAAAAGCTTGTTAAGACATTTAATGAAAGATTATTTGGTAATAATTTAATTGATTTAAATGTAATTAAGAGTATTGATGATGACCAAGAAATGATTGAATACATTTATGAACAGGCTAATAAGGATATAACTGATAGATTAAATAAATTAAAGGAGGATTTAACTTCTGTTATTCCTGAAGAGGAATTAAAGAACAATCCTAATTTAGTTTATGATCAAGCAGAATTATTTATTAAGAGAATTATTCTACCTATCCTAGATAGAAATTGGAGAGAGCATATCGATGATATGGCTGGCTTCCGTCAAAGTATTCATTTACAATCTTATGCTCAAACTGACCCACTTGAATTATATCAAAGAGAAGGCTATATTAAGTTTGAGAAATTAAATAAGAAGATGAATGAGGAAATCTTAATTTCTGCAATGCATGCAAGAGTAAGAGTTACAAGAAATGTAGAAGAGGTACCTGATCAAATGAAGGGCTTATCTACTAACCAGGATTTATCAACTACTAATGCTGGTACTCCAGTAACAAACAAAAATGATATTTTTGCTAACGTAGGACCTAATGATAAATGTCCTTGTGGTTCTGGTAAAAAATTCAAATTCTGTCATGGATTAAATAGAAGATAATTAATGAATCTAGAGTGTAAAAGCTCTAGATTTTTATTTTTCTTAAGTATGATTTTTATAAAAAAATTAAAAAATTACTAAAAAAACTATTAATTTACCTTTGTTTTTTGCTAATTTTTATAAAAAATACAAAAAATTGACTTCTGTACCAATAAAATTGATGTTATAATTGTTTTAAGATTAGTAGAGAAAAGATTTTATTTTTTTAATACTAAATGAAAGCGTTTTAAAAAGGAGAAAAGAGAAAAAATGAAAAAGAAAAAGATTTTATTAGGCTTAGCGCTTGCAGCTGCAGCTGTATTTAGTCTATCTGCTTGTGGTGAAGATACACCAGCAACAGATACACCTACAGGTGATAAGCCACAGGAGACAACAAAGTATACTGTTACATTTAATACAAATGGTGGTTCTACAGTAAATTCTCAATCAATTGAGCAAGGAAAGAAGGTAACAAAGCCTGCTGATCCAACAAAGACAGCAACTGATACAGTTACTTATACATTTGCTGGTTGGTATAAAGATCAAGCTTTAACTCAAGCATTTAATTTTGATACTGAAACAATTAATGCTGCAACTACAATTTATGCTAAGTGGACTGAAACTCAAAAGGTACAGCCTCAAACTAAATTTAGCGTAACATATCATACAGCTCATGGTACAGCACCAGAAGCATTAACTGAAGTAGAAGCTTTACCTACTGAATTACCTACATTAGAAGATGCTGATTATAATTTTGGTGGTTGGGCTTTAACTGAAAATGGTACTGAGGCAGTTACTGCAGGTAGTGCTATTACAGCTAATACTGATTTATATGCAATCTGGACTGAAAAAACAGCTTATGAAAAGGTTTCAACAAGTGCTGATGCGGTTTATGCTAATGATTTCAAAAATACAGAGGAACAAGTTTTAGCTTGGGACAATTTTGATCTTGCTGCTGAATGCGTTGTATCTGTTTCAGATCAAACTGAAGCATTATCAGTAGCTATAAATAACGGTCAGCTAGAAATTAAAGATAAAGACACTAGCAATTCTGCTGAAGCTTATGTTTCATTTGGAGCACAAGCTAGTGGTGTATTAGAAGGTTGTATGAAGTATACACCTTGCAATAGTGATGGTGAAGCAACATTAAATTCTGGTTGGTCTATGATTCAATTTAGAGGATTTACAGATAATACTGGACTTCCTAAAACATTATTTGCGTTAAGAACTAATTCAGATAAGAAAATTGATGTATATTTCACTTCTGAATGTGGAAAAGATTCAAGCAATAAAACAACATATCAATTTAGAGGTACACCATTTACTTATAAATCAAATACTGAGTATCAAATTACTTGGAAATATGATTTTGAATCAGCTAAATTAACTATCAAGATTAATGGTACTGCAGTGATTGAGGATTATGTAGTACCTGAAGCAGATCAGCCTCTTTTATTAACTGGTACATCATTTATTACTGCTGGTTCAGACACAAAGCGTGGTGCTGTCGTAAAAGATTATGCTGTAAAGTGCACTAATCCAATTTCTTTAGAAAATGCAAAAACTTATTTCTCAAGTTTACTAGAGGCACAAGCTGCTGCATTTGATCAAACAGCATATTCATTCTCTTTAACTGAAATTCAAGAAGCATTAACTGATGAAAAGGCAAACATTGATGCTGCTGAATCTCAATTTGAAGTTATTAGCATTTATTTAGGCACTAATTTAAATAATATTCTTTCTGATTCTAAAATAAAGGAAACTGCTGTTGCAATATTAGGTGCAACAAAGGAAAAACTTGCTAGTTCTTATACATATAATAAAGATGCATTTGATACTTTATTCTCAAATGCTGTAGCTGCTGTTAATGCAGCTACAACTAAAGCTGAATATGATGCTGTATTTACAAATTTTGAGACTGATTTCCCTAAAATTAAGTCAGATGCTTTAGTAAGAGCAGATAAGTTACTAGAAATAACAAATTATATTGATGCTGCTAAAAAAGCATTACAAGATGCTGGAGTTGATACTAATAAACAAGCTCAAGCAGTAATAGAAATATCAGCAGCAGTAGCTAATTATATTGCACAAACTGGAGAAAGCTCAGTTAATGCATGCGCTATGACAGCAATTGATGATAATGTTGATGCTGCTAAAACAGCAATTGACACAATTGTTGCAAAGTATTCTTTAAGTGTTGCTGATTTAATATCTCAATATAATACTGCTATTGCTAATGAGGTAACAGATGCTAAAACACATGTAGGTGAGGCTTTAATTTACGTTTCAACATATACAAATTCAATTGAAAGTCTTGCAATTGATACGACATTAACTGATAAAGATGCAGTTGAAACTGCATATAATGATGCTCTTGCTAAAATTGATGCATTAACAGATTTATTTGATTTACAATATGCTGCAATTCATGGTAAATCAACTGATACAGAAAAGAATGATTTAGAATCATATTTCAATGCAAAGGTTGCTACATTATTAATTAGTAGTACTGATGGTTATGCTACATCAGATGAAAAAGATGAATTAAATTTCACTCTTGAAAAAGGAAAGGGAGATATTTATGATTCAAGTGCTAATTCTATTGCAACTGCATTAGATGCTGCAAAGTATGATATTGATAATAAAGTTGCATCTATTAAGGCTGCAACAGAAGTAACAGTTACATTCAAATCATTTGAAGCTGATACTACTGCATTTGAAACTGTAAGTGTATTAAAGAATGGTAAAGTTACTGCTCCTGAAACTAATCCTACAAGTGATAAATATGTATTTGCTGGTTGGAATTTTGATTTCAATAATACAGTAGATGAAAATAAAACAATTTTAGCTAAGTGGTATGATGTATATAAATCTTCAGAATTCTCTAATAGTGTTTATGATTTTACAACAAATTCAACTTCTACAAATGTAAAAACAACAAAAACTTATGGTGAATTTACAATTTCTAATGGTACTCATACTCAATTTAAGGAACAAAATGGCTATTTATCAATTTTCTCAGGTAATACTGTAACATTTACAGTAGATACAGATGGTGCAGTTTTTGCTCTTGCCTACAATGGTAATAATTCATCAAGATATGTTACTCTAACTTCAACAAATTCAAGTTATACTGCAACTAAGCAATATACTAATGGAACATATCTAAAGGAAAGTAAAAAGGATGCATTAGCCACTGTCACATATAATGGCACTAATTATTCACTTGAAGCATCTGCAAAGGGTTGGTTAGTATTTACTAATTTACTAAAGGGTACATATACAATGACTGTAGATACTGATGAATCTGGTAAATCAGGTGTTGTAGGAAACGCAGAAAACAAGATTGAACGTATGAGATTAATTGATACAAAAGTAAATAAAACAACAATTAAATCTATTACTGCAACTGTTCCTACAAATACTGATAATGGTCAAATTTCTTTAACTGATGTTAAATTAATTGGCATTAAGGATAATGAAATTGCAATTACTGAAGGATATACTGTTACAGTAAAGAGTCAAACTGATCCTGAAGGTACATATAAAGTTAATACTGATGTTCCTTCTGGTACATATGAAGTTAAGATTACTTATGGTGACTATACAGTATCACAAAATTGGGTTGTAACTGTTTCTAATACTAATCCAGAATAAAATAAAATTTAATCAAAAAGGGGCTGTGAAAAAACCTAACTTTTAAGGTTCATTAAATAATAGGTAGTGTA
>DJXM01000081.1:2392-3426 GCA_002449755.1 Caryophanales bacterium UBA7004 | reverse complement strand
ACTGGTGAAGTAGCAGTTGTTAGAGATATGGGTAAGGTAACAGGAACTAGAGAAGCTGGTGTTTATTGGGATTGGTATTTTACTAAATCATATGAGATGTATGATACTAAAGTTAGAGAAATTAATATTGAAACTCAAACTTATTCTAAGGACAATCAAATTATTGGTGTTCAAGCTGATTTACAATATACAATTGATTCAGCACAAGTAGATAAGATTGCTACTGAATATGGAACAATTGATAAGTTAGAGTCAAAGATTAATTCTATTGCATTAGATAATATCAAATCAGTATTTGCTCAAAATACTGCAACAGATGTTATTAATAATCGTTCAGAAATTAGTGCAAGTATTAGTCAAATAGTTAATAACTCAATTAATACTGCTTATTATGTAAATGTTAAGACAATTGTATTAACTAATATCGATTTTACAGATGACTTTGAGGCAGCAGTTGCAGCAAAGGTTGCTGCAGCACAAGAAGCAGAAAAAGCAGAAAATGAAGCAAGAAAAGCTGAGATTGAAGCAGAAGCTGCAAGAATAGTTGCAGAAAAACAAGCAGATGCAGCATTATATAAAGCTCAAAAAGAAGCAGAAGCAAAATTAGCAGCAGCTCAAGCAGATGCAGAAGCACAATTATTAATTGCTAGTGCAGAAGCAAAAGCAACAAAGGTTAAAGCAGTTGAAGTTGCAAGAATGTTAGGATTTAATATTACTGAAACTCAAACTACTGATGGTATTGAATATGAAATTGACTTCTCTGGAATCCAACCAGATGATGCAAGATATAAGTTAATGGTTAACTACCTAGAATATATTCAATACTTAGAAACTTGGGACGGAACATTACCAGTAACATTAGTTGGTGATGGTTCTGCTACTGTATTAATTCCAAGTACAAATTAAAAATATTTAAAAAGGCTAGTTAAATGCTAGTCTTTTTATTTTACTTTTATTGTATAATATTATGTAAATAAAATTTCGAACGTGACAGAACAGGGAGGAATAATATGAGAGTAAAGTTTGTATTTTTT
>DJXM01000081.1:0-2210 GCA_002449755.1 Caryophanales bacterium UBA7004 | reverse complement strand
GTAGACCATTTTGAACCAACAAATGGGTCATATAAAGAGGCTGAAATTGCTATTTTTAAACATTTATATGAAAATAAATCGTATAATAATGAGATAGTTATCATGAATTATCGTATTTTTAAATAGAGGTGAATTTATGTTTAAGCAATATCAAATTGTAAAAGTAAAAGACCAGATATCTAAGAACTTATATCGTTATGGCGGAAAGCATGAAGTTAGTCCAACTTTGACTATGTATGATATAATGGATTTCAAGAATAAAACAAAATTAGTCGGTCGTATTTGTAATGCTGATGATTTTTTAAAGCCAACTGTGCAAGATTTAATTGATTATGTTGACTCTATTAATTTAGGAGAGAATATTAAAAATATACCAAGTATTGAAATTGTTTATTCTTCAAACAGAATTAATAATGAGCGTAATATTGCAATTATCATGACAAGACAATATCTAGACAGTATTATTAATTATATTGAGCCAAGAGTGCATAAAGTCTATAATATATCTTCTTCACCAAAAGTAGCGGTTGTTATTACTAAATCAATTATGATGTGGAAGCCTGAAGTAATGGTTGTGTCAGCAGATTTATTAGATATAGGCATTCCAACAATTGATTTTGAGGATATAGATACAGCAGATATTATAAAGAGAAATACTATTAGTTTTTCAGGTATTGATGGTGAATTTGCTAGTAAAGAACTTGAAATTAGTAATATTAACTTTAGTCAGCAATTATTCGACAATAGAACTTGTGAAATTGAAATGCTTTCAGATTTTTCAATATTTAAGGCACTTGGTTGTCTTAATCCAAATATTGTAGGTCATGTCAAGCTATCAGATGGCACTACCTATGAAGTGTCTGAGATAACTCAAATGAATCAATTTGATTCAGATGGCAAATTTAAGACAGAACTAAGATTTAATAATTGGAAACCAGTAACAACTCATAATGATACCTATGCATTTTGTAATTCAGAAATTAATGGTTTTAATTTGCATGCTATCATTAGAAAGAAAGCAGTTGATGACCTAGCTTATCAGATTGATAGCGAAATATGCAAGAGTTTAGGAATTGATTTTGGCAAGGGTAAAGATAATACTGCAACAGCTATGGTAGAATCTGAACAATTAAAGCGTAGACAGTATGAAGCATTTAAGCAAACTGTTAAAGAGGCTGCAGATAGGGTTTATGAGCAATCTAAACAAGTACCAAGTTATTGCGATTATTCTTGGTATGGTCATAGATTCTGGAATACACCTGTATTTCTTAATGATTCAGTTATTCGTGTTGAAGTACCTGCAGATAAGAAAGATGCAAATGATTTAACTAAAGAAGAACTTAAAGAAGTATTACAAAAAGCAAATAAAGAAAAGGAAGTTGAAAAGATGAAAATTACTGAAAATAAAGATTTAACACAAATTATTATTGATGAAGATAGAGAGACTGTAACTGCTATTGCAGAAGAGCATACTGCACTTACAAAGGCATTTGGACTTGATGCTAGAAAGCGTGTAACTGTTGCTAAGGCATCTGAAAAGGATGAATTTGATAAGTATGTTGGTACTGCATTAGCTATAGTTTATCAACTATTTGGTTCTAAAGAAGAGTTCCACAAGTTTGTTAGAGAAAATGAACTTGTAAATGATATTAAGAAAAAGAAAGAAGCTAAGGAAAAGGCTAAGGCTGAAAGAGAAGCTATTGAAGAAAAGGCTAGAGAAAAGAAAGCTGCAAAGAAAGCTAAGGAAGCTGAAGATAAGGCTAGAGAGTTTGAAGCTAGACAAGCTAAGCTTGATGCAACAATGGATATTATATTAGATGAACTTGCTAAGCGTTTAACAAGCAAGTCAAAGAAGACTAAGACAAAGAAAGGTGAATAGTTATGCCAAAGACATTCTGGATTTCAGATTTACACTTTAATCATAAGAATGTCCTTAAGTATGAGCCTGTTAGAATTGATGCGACTTTAGAATATATGACTAAGGTCGCTAAAATTCAGCATAATTTTACTAGAGAGGACGTTTTAAATGATTTTAATAACGCTCCTGAAGACCAATTAATTTTAAAAGATGTATTACATTATCATAATGAAATGCTTATTTACAATTGGAATAAAGTTGTAGGTAAGAATGATACAGTATGGTTCTTAGGAGATTTTGCATTTGGTCCTCAAAAAGATATTGAAGAAATTATTACTAGAAAAGAAACTAA
>DJXM01000083.1 GCA_002449755.1 Caryophanales bacterium UBA7004 | reverse complement strand
GTGGCCAGCAATTCTATTTGGTGTTATATCATTAGTAATGATTGGTTGTACAATTCTTATTCCTGGAAATATCCATCAAGTTAATACTGGTGAAGTTGCAATAGTTAGACATATGGGAACTGTTACTGGAGTTAGAAATCCAGGTGTTTATTGGGATTGGTATTTTACTAATGATTATGAAATTTATAACACAAAAGTTATTTCAGTAGACTTTTCTCAAGAAGAAACAGCATCTTACTCAAAAGATAACCAAGTTATTAGTTTTGATTTAAATATCCAATATAGAATTCCTAATAATGAAGTTAAATATGTTGCAGAAAATATTGGTTCAACAAATGCATTAAAGGATGTTATTTCTCCAAAGATGCTAGATGCAACTAAAACTGTAATTGGAACAAAAGGTGCTGAGGAAATTATTCAATTAAGGGAGACTGTTGCGACTGTTATTAAAGAGTCATTAGCTAAGTCATTCCCTGATGGTACTTTTTACACAAATGAAAATGGTGAAACTGTATCTAATCAATTTATTACAATACGCGAAGTAAATATTAAGAATATTGAATTTACTCCAGATTTTGAGGCAGCAGTTGCAGCAAAGGTTGCTGCGGACCAAGAGGCTCAAAAAGCAGAAATTGAGGCAAGAAAAGCTGAAATTGAAGCAGAGGCTGCAAGAAAGGTTGCAGAAAAAGAAGCAGAAGCTGCATTATATAAAGCTCAAAAAGAGGCTGCTGCTGAATTAGCTAAGGCACAAGCAGATGCAGAAGCACAATTATTAATTGCTAATGCAGAAGCAAAAGCAACAAAGGTTAAAGCAGTTGAAGTTGCAAGAATGTTAGGATTTAATATTATTGAAAATCCAACTACTGATGGTATTGAATATGAAATTGACTTCTCTGGAATTCAACCAGATGATGCAAGATATAAGTTAATGGTTAACTACTTAGAGTACATTCAATACTTAGAAACTTGGGACGGAACATTACCAGTAACATTAGTTGGAGACGGTTCTGCTACTGTACTAATTCCAAGTACAAATTAAAAATATTTAAAAAGGCTAGTTAAATGCTAGTCTTTTTATTTTACTTTTATTGTATAATATTATGTAAATAAAATTTCGAACGTGACAGAACAGGGAGGAATAGTATGAGAGTAAAGTTTGTATTTTTTAATAAGATTACAATGGCAGTTGAAAGCGCTTACATTAATGTAGACCATTTTGAACCAACAAATGAGTCATATAAAGAGGCTGAAATTGCTATTTTTAAACATTTATATGAAAATAAATCGTATAATAATGAGATAGTTATCATGAATTATCGTATTTTTAAATAGAGGTGAATTTATGTTTAAACAATATCAAATTGTAAAAGTAAAAGACCAGATATCTAAGAACTTATATCGTTATGGTGGAAAGCATGAAGTTAGCACAACTCTGACTATGTATGATATAATGGATTTTAAGAATAAAACAAAGCTTGTTGGTCGTATTTGCAATGTTAATGACTTTTTAAAGCCAACTGTACAAGATTTAATTGATTATGTTGACTCTATTAATCTAGGAGAAAATATTGGAAAGATACCAAGCATTGAAATTATTTATGATTCAAACAAGATTAATAATGAACGTAATATTGCAATTGTTATGACAAGACAATATTTAGATAATATTATTAATTATATTGAGCCAAGAGTGCATAAAGTCTATAATATATCAACTTCTTCAAAAGTAGCAATTGTTATTACTAAATCAATTATGATGTGGAAGCCTGAAGTAATGGTTGTGTCAGCAGATTTATTAGATATAGGCATTCCAACAATTGATTTTGAGGATATAGATACAGCAGATATTATAAAGAGAAATACTATTAGTTTTTCAGGTATTGATGGTGAATTTGCTAGTAAAGAACTTGAAATTAGTAATATTAACTTTAGTCAGCAACTATTTGACAATAGAACTTGTGAAATTGAAATGCTTTCAGATTTTTCAATATTTAAGGCACTTGGTTGTCTTAATCCAAATATTGTAGGTCATGTCAAGCTATCAGATGGCACTACCTATGAAGTGTCTGAGATAACTCAAATGAATCAATTTGATTCAGATGGCAAATTTAAGACAGAACTAAGATTTAATAATTGGAAACCAGTAATATCTCATAGCACTATTAATGACTCTGATATTAGTGGTTTTGATTTACATGCTACTATTAGAAAGAAAGCAGTTGATGACTTAGCTTATCAGCTTGATAGTGAAATATGCAAGAGCTTAGGAATTGATTTTGGCAAGGATAAAGATAATACTGCAACAGCTATGGTAGAATCTGAGCAATTAAAGCGTAGACAATACGAAGCATTTAAGCAAACTGTTAAAGAGGCTGCAGATAGGGTTTATGAGCAATCTAAACAAGTACCAAGTTATTGCGATTATTCTTGGTATGGTCATAGATTCTGGAATATGCCTGTATTTCTTAAGGATTCAGTTATTCGTGTTGAAGTACCAGCAGATAAGAAAGATATAAATGATTTAACTAAAGAAGAAACAAAAGAAGTATTACAAAAAACAGAAAAGGAAGTTGGAAAGATGAAAATTACTGAAAATAAAGATTTAACACAAATTATTATTGATGAAGATAGAAAGACTGTAACTGCTATTGCAGAAGAGCGTACTGCACTTACAAAGGCATTTGGACTTGATGCTAGAAAGCGTGTAACTGTTGCTAAGGCATCTGAAAAGGATGAATTTGATAAGTTTGTTGGTACTGCATTAGCTATAGTTTATCAACTATTTGGTTCTAAAGAAGAGTTCCACAAGTTTGTTAGAGAAAATGAACTTGTAAATGATATTAAGAAAAAGAAAGAAGCTAAGGAAAAGGCTAAGGCTGAAAGAGAAGCAGCTGAAGAGAAGGCTAGAGAAAAGAAAGCTGCAAAGAAAGCTAAGGAAGCTGAAGATAAGGCTAGAGAGTCCGACGCTAGACAAGCTAAGCTTGATGCAACAATGGATATTATATTAGATGAACTTGCTAAGCGTTTAACAAGCAAGTCAAAGAAGACTAAGACAAAGAAAGGTGAATAGTTATGCCAAAGACATTCTGGATTTCAGATTTACACTTTAATCATAAGAATGTCCTTAAGTATGAGCCTGTTAGAATTGATGTGACCTTAGAATATATGACTAAGGTCGCTAAAATTCAGCATAATTTTACTAGAGAGGACGTTTTAAATGATTTTAATAACGCTCCTGAAGACCAATTAATTTTAAAAGATGTATTACATTATCATAATGAAATGCTTATCTATAATTGGAATAAAGTTGTAGGTAAGAATGATATTGTTTGGTTCTTAGGAGATTTTGCATTTGGTCCTCAAAAAGATATTGAAGAAATTATCACTAGAAAAGAAACTAAGGTTGTAAAGTTTGACCCTAAGTCTTGCGATGGAGTAAATCCTCATACTGGTGAAATTACTG
>DJXM01000002.1 GCA_002449755.1 Caryophanales bacterium UBA7004 | reverse complement strand
TTATTAGAAAAATATGTTAAGCCAATGAAGGATTCTGTTAAAAAATATATTGGATTAATTTTAAAGGATTATAAGGATTATAGTATTGATGTTAATTTTAAATTTAGATTCGTAACTGATAGTGGAGCTAAGGAATTAGGATTCTATTCTAAGGGCTTCCAATCTATTATTGCTTTATGTATGAGATTAGCATTAATTGATTGTCTATATCCTGATGAAAAGCCGTTTATTGTATTAGATGATCCTTTTGTTAATTATGATGATGAAAAAATGAAGCTTTGTAAAAAACTAATAAAAGAGGTTTCTAATAAATATCAGGTTATTTATTTTACTTGTCATGAATCAAGAATTATTTAAATAAATAGTATGAAATATTAAATCTAGATTGGGCTACAATCTAGATTTTTTGCTATTTTTGATATATAATTCTTATAAATTGTTTTTTATAAGCAATTTAAATTGTCGTGTTTGCTCAATGTCAGAGCGGAAAGAGGAAAAAATGGGAAATATGGAATTTATTCGTAAGGTCGATCTCCCTAAGACTATTAGAGAGAAGTATCCACTTGATGACGACCTTAAAAAAATTAAGGCTGAAAATGATTTAGCCTTAAGAAAAATCTTTACTGGAGAAGATGATAGATTATTATTAATCATCGGTCCTTGTAGTGCAGATAGAGAGGATGCAGTAATAGATTATTGTAAAAGATTAAGAAGGCTTTATGAGGAAGTAAAGGATGTATTATTCTTTGTTCCTAGAGTTTATACAAATAAGCCTAGAACTACAGGTGAGGGCTATAAGGGTATGTTACACCAGCCTGACCCTAAGGCAGATGTAGATATGGTTAAGGGTGTAATTGCTGTAAGAAAGCTACATATTGATGTATTAAAGGAAACAGGCTTTTCTACAGCAGATGAAATGCTATACCCTGATAATTTTAGATATTTATATGATGTATTATCATATCAAGCAGTTGGGGCTAGAAGCGTAGAAAATCAGGAGCATAGATTAGTAGCATCTGGTATTGAGGGTCCTGTTGGTATGAAAAATCCAACATCAGGTGATTATAAGGTAATGCTTAATTCTGTTAATGCAGCTCAGCATCCTCATAAATTTATTTATAGAGGCTGGGAGGTTGAAACTAAGGGTAATGAATTAACTCACTGTATTTTAAGAGGCTATACTAATAAGCATGGTGATTCTAATCCAAATTATCATTATGAAGATATTCTAAGATTAATTAATATGTATGGTGAGGATAAATATCATAATCCAGCAATCATCGTAGATTGTAACCATAATAATAGTGGTAAATTATATGAAGAACAAATAAGAATTGCTAAAGAGGTCTTACATTCAACTAGACATAATCCTTTAATATATAAATATGTTAAGGGATTAATGATTGAATCATATTTAGAGGATGGATGTCAAAAACCTGATGGTGGTGTCTATGGTAAATCTATTACTGACCCATGTTTAGGATGGGAAAAGACTGAAAAGCTAGTTAGAGAAATAGCTGATTTAAGACGTCGTTTTAAAAATGGAGAACAAATTTAATTAAAGTCGGAATCTTTTTCCGACTTTTTTTATAGGAATAAATTGATTTTTTTAATATTCTTATATATTATTATATTAAGTTGATTATTCAACTATCATGGATTTTATGTTGAATATAGGAGGGATTATTATGGGAATGGATTTTGTTAGAAAGGTAGATATACCACTTATTATTAGAGAGAAATACCCACTAGATGATAATTTAAAGAAAATAAAGGAAGAAAATGATTTGGCTATAAGAAAAATCTTTACAGGAGAAGATGATAGATTATTATTAATTATAGGCCCTTGTAGTGCAGATAGAGAAGATGCTGTATTAGATTATTGTAAAAGATTAAGAAAGCTTAGTGATGAAGTAAAGGATGTATTATTCTTTGTTCCTAGAATTTATACAAATAAGCCTAGAACTACAGGTGAGGGCTATAAGGGTATGCTACACCAGCCTGACCCTAAGGCAGATGTAGATATGGTTAAGGGTGTAATTGCTGTAAGAAAGCTACATATTGATGTATTAAAGGAGACAGGATTTTCTACAGCAGATGAAATGCTATACCCTGATAATTATAGATATTTATTTGATATTTTATCATATGTTGCAGTTGGGGCGAGATCTGTTGAAAACCAAGAGCATAGATTAGTAGCATCAGGAGTAGAAGCTCCTGTTGGTATGAAAAATCCAACATCAGGTGATTATAAGGTAATGCTTAATTCTGTTAATGCAGCTCAGCATCCTCATAAATTTATTTATAGAGGTTGGGAGGTAAATACAAGTGGTAATGAATTAACACATTGTATTTTAAGAGGCTATACTAATAAGCATGGTGATTCTAATCCAAATTATCATTATGAAGATATTCTAAGATTAATTAATATGTATGGTGAGGATAAATATCATAATCCAGCAATTATTATAGATTGTAACCATAATAATAGTGGTAAATTATATGAAGAGCAAATTAGAATTGCTAAAGAGGTCTTACATTCAACTAGACATAATCCTTTAATATATAAATATGTTAAGGGCTTAATGATTGAATCATATTTAGAGGATGGATCACAAAAGCCTGATGGTTTAGTTTATGGTAAATCCATTACTGACCCATGTCTTGGCTGGGAGAAGACTGAAAAGCTAGTTAGAGAAATAGCTGATTTAAGACGTCGTTTTAAAAATGGTGAAGAAATTTAGAAAAGTCAGAATTCTGGCTTTTTCTTTTCTGAATAATTATATAAATAATTATTTAAATGTAAAAAAAATTATGATATAATTTCAAAGTATAAATTTTCGGGTATTAGGGGTGATGAAATGAAACTAGCATTTGATAATGAAAAATATTTGAAATTGCAATCTGAAAATATTTTAAAGAGAGTAGATAAATTTTCAGGTAAACTTTATCTAGAATTTGGCGGTAAATTATTTGATGATTATCATGCATCAAGAGTATTACCAGGATTTTTACCAGATTCTAAATTAAGAATGTTAATGACTATTAAGGATAAAGTTGAAATTATCGTTGCAATTAGTGCACAGGATATTATCAATAATAAATTAAGAGGAGATTATAATATTACATATGATGCTGATGTTGTAAGATTAATTAATGCCTTTAGAGAATCAGATTTATATGTAAGCTCTGTTGTTATTACAAGATATTTAGAAAACCCAGCTGTTAAATCTTTTGAAATTAAATTAAATAATATGGGTATTAAAACATATAAGGCATATTCAATTGAGGGCTATCCTCATAATGTAGAAAAAATTATATCTATGGATGGCTTTGGAAAGAATGATTATGTTGTAACTGAAAGACCTGTAGTAGTAGTTACAGCACCAGGACCAGGTTCTGGTAAAATGGCTACATGCTTATCTCAGCTATATCATGAAAACCTAAGAGGTATTAAGGCTGGCTATGCTAAATATGAAACATTCCCTATTTGGAATTTAGCATTACTTGATCCAGTAAACCAAGCATATGAGGCAGCAACTGCTGATTTAGCAGATGTTAATATGATTGACCCTTATCATTTAGAGGCTTATGGAACAACAACTATTAATTATAATAGAGATGTTGAAATCTATCCTGTATTAAGAAGTATGTTTGAGGCAATCTATGGTGAATGTCCATATAAGTCACCTACTGATATGGGAGTAAATATGGCAGGCTTTGCTATATTTGATCATGAGGTTTCTGATAAAGCATCTAAGGATGAAATTATTAGAAGATATTTAAATACTAGAGTATTATTAAGAAATGGTAGAGCAACTCAGGAATCTTTAGATAAGATTGCTTTATTAATGAGAGGCTTAAAGATTTCAATTGCTGATAGAAAGACTGTTGAGGCAGCTTTAAATAAAAAGGAAATATCAGGTACTCCATCTATGGCGCTAGAATTAGAGGATGGTACTATAGTTGATGCTAAAACATCTCCATTCTTAACAGCACCTGCAGCTTTATTATTAAATGGTTTAAAGGCATTAGCTAAATTACCTGATGATACTTTATTATTATCTAAGGAAGTTATTGAACCAGTTTCAAGATTAAAAATTGATAATTTAGGTAATCATAATCCTAGATTACATGCAGATGAGGCTTTAATTGCTTTAGCTATTTCTGCAACTCATGACCCTAATGCAAAATTAGCACTTGAGAAGCTATCTGAGCTAGCTCATACTCAAGCTCATTCATCTGTAATATTATCTGAGTCAGATCAAAAAACATATAGTAAATTAAAAATTGATTTAACAACTGAGCCTGTTGCTTATGTTCATAGACTATATGTAAAAAAGTAAAAAACAATAGTTTTTTAATAGAACAATAACAAAAAATAATGAAAGCTATTTTCATAAGCATTTAGTGTTCTTGCTTATTGAAAATAATATATTTCAATGCTAAAATAAATATACATATTGATTATTAAATTATATCGGAGGAAGAAAAGTGAAGAAGTCTGAAATTGTTGCCGCTGTGGCCGACGCATTAGAATTAAGCAGAAGGGATGCAGAGAAGGCTGTTGATGTTGTATTCGATAGTATTTCTGATGCATTAGCTGAAGGAGATAAGGTTGTTATTTCTGGTTTTGGTACTTTTGAGGTAAGAACAAGAGTTGCTAGATCTGGTAGAAATCCAAGAACTGGTGAGGAATTATCTGTACCAGCTCAAAAGACACCTGCTTTCAAGGTTGGTAAGATTCTAAAGGACGCAGTAAACAAGTAGTTTATAGATTAGGGTCTTTTCAATAAGACCCTAAATTTTTTTGAGGAAGTGAATTTTCATGAACGCATTTGATGCAATATATTCTAATAATATTCAAGCATTAAAGGATTATCTTGCTAAGGGAGATGTAAATGTAAAAAATGAAAGAGGAATGAGTCTTCTTCATTATGCTATTTCATTTTCAAATGCTGAAATATTTGATTTGTTACTTGAAAATTTCATAGATATTAATATCCAAGATAGCCGTGGAGATACAGCTGCTCATTATTGTGTTATTAATGATAAGATGGGCTTTTTGAAGACTTTAATTCGTAAGGGATGTGATTTAAAGATTCAAAATAATGATGGTCAATCACCTTTATTTAAGGCATGCTCCTTAGGTAGAGAGGAAATGGTTTATTTATTACTTGAAAGCCAGGATTTTAATTTATACGATAGAGATTCTAAGGATGAAACTATTTTTATGGCATTAATTAGAAGTCGTAATATCGATTTATTAAATAAGATTGAATTAGATGATGATATCGTTGATATTAAAAACTTTGCTGGCGAATCACCACTTCATGTGGCAAGCCGTGTCGGTGATGAGAGAGTATTAACATATTTACTTGAGCATAAGGCTTTTGTTAATATTAAAAATAACCAAGGTGAAACTCCATTATTCTATGCTGTAAGAGCTCAGAATAAGGGCTCTATTAACTTATTATTAAAATATGGTGCTGTCTTAGATTGTAGATCAACATTTGGTGAAACTATTTATGATTTAGTTCCATCATATGATTTATTAACTTACATCAATGAAAAGAGTGAGCAGTATAAGAATTATAAATACTATAGCTTATATCCTCTTCATTATGCTATTATTACAGAAAATTATCCTAATGTATTAAAGAATAGAGATGTAAGAAATAAGGAAAAGGTTGATAATTTTGGCTATACACCAATTGAGCTTGCTAAGAAGATTGGAAACGATAGAATTATTAATGCGTTAAAGTAAAAATATTGTATTTTACTTGATTTAATTTAGAAAATAGATTATAATAAATCTAGATTTGGTTTTAAGAGAGGTTCTGTGACCTCTCTTATTTATTTGAATGGAGGAGATTTTTTGGATATTAAAATATGTAAAGAATTACTTGAGCCATATCTTAAGGAGCATAATTTAATATTTTATAGTGTCGATTTAGTAAAAGAGGATGGCAATTTAATATTAAGAGTAATCCTTGATAAAAAGGGTGGAATTGATATTAATGAGCTTGGAGATGCTAATGAATATTTATCTTCAAAATTAGATAAATATGATTCTGATATGCCTGAATATTTCTTAGAGGTATCATCTAGAGGTGCTGAAAGAACACTAGATAATGAAGAAGAAATAGAAGAGGCAGTAGGAAAATATATTCATGTTAAAACTATAGATATGGAATATGAGGGTGAATTTTTAGAAAATTCTTCTCTTACAATAACTATAAGATGTAATCTTAAGGGTAGATTTAAAAATTTCATTATAAATAAAGATGAAATTAAATTAATAAGGCTTGCTGTAAAAATTTAGGAGGAAATTATAAAAATGATTAACAAGGCTTTTTTCGAAAATGCACAAGAAGTTGCTGAAAGCAAGGGTATTTCAGTACAGGATGTATATGATAACTTTGCTAAGGGTTTAGTTAACTCTTTCAAGAAGATTTATGGTCATTCTTCTTGTAAGGTAGATATTAATCCTGAAAAGAATGAAATTCTATTATATGGTGTTTATCAGGTTGTTGATGAATTACCAGCAGAGGATGAATTAGAGGATACTCTAGCAGAAGAGGAGGAAAATCCTATTGCTAAGATTACATTAGCTGCGGCTAAGGCAATTAAGGCATCTGCTAAGGTTGGCGATATTATCACTAAGCAGGAAAATATCAAGAATTTATCTAGAACTGCAATTGGTGCTGTAAAGAGTGTTTATACTCAGGGTATGAGAACTCGTCAAAGAGAGATTGCTTATGAGCATTTCAAGGAATTAGAAAATGAAATGGTAATCGCTGAGGTTACTAATATTACTGATAAGTTTATCACATTAAATTTAGGCTATAATGTTGTGACTAGTTTACCTGTATCAGAAAAGCTAGCTAATGACAATTTCGCTATTGGTGATAATATTAGAGTTTATATTAAGAAGGTTGAGCAAACTTCTAAGGATCCTAAGGTTCAGGTTTCAAGAAGTGATAGAAACCTAGTTACTAGATTAATGGAAAATTATATTCCTGAAATCAAGGATGGCATTATCGAAATTAAGGGTATTGCTCGTGACCCAGGTGATAGATCTAAGATTGCATTATTCTCTAATGATCCACAGGTAGATGCTATTGGTTCTTGCGTTGGTACTGGTGGAGAAAGAATTAAGAAGATTGTTGATGCTTTAGGTGGAGAAAAGGTTGATTTATATAAGTGGGATGAAAATCCAGAGGAATTAATCAAGAATTCTCTACAACCAGCATCAGTAACTGCTGTATTAGAGGTTAATGTTAAGGATAAGACTTCAAAGGTTGTAGTACCTGATGAACAGTTATCTCTTGCAATTGGTAAGAGCGGACAGAATGTAAGACTTGCTGTTCAATCTTGTGGTTGGAAAATTGATATTATGCCTACTAGTGAGGCATATGAGAAGGGCTTATTAAAGCTTTTCAATATCGATAATGAATAGTAAAAAGGTTGTTTTACGTACTTGTGTCTGCTCTAAGGAAGTATGTGAAAAGAAGGATTTATTCCGTATTGTAAGAACTCCAGAGGGTGAGGTTATTGTTGATCCTAAGGGTAAGGCAAACGGAAGAGGAGCTTATTTAAAGAAGGATAAGGACATCATATTAAAGGCTAAGCAAACTAAGGTTTTAGATAAGAAGCTTGAGGTTAAGGTGCCTGATAATATTTATGATGAGCTTATTGGTATGTTAAATGAATAAGATATTAAATAATTTAGGCCTTGCAATGAGAGCTAATGCTTTAGTAACTGGTCAAGAAATAGTTGAGGAATATTTAAGAGGAAAAAAGGTTTTTTATATCTTTTTAGCTAGTGATGCCTCAGCTAATACTAAAAAGGCTATTTATAATAAGGCTAAATATTATAATGTGGAGGTTTGTGATTCATTTACTAGCGCTGAATTAAACCAATCTATCGGTAAAACAGGTAGAATGGTTTTAGGTGTTACAGTTATGAATTTTGTAAAGATTTTAAAATAATAAAGAAAGAGAAGGTGGTTTTCGTGGCAAAGCAAAATACGAAAAAAGAAACAAGAACTTCAAATATTCCTGTTGGTAAGGGTGGCAAGAACAAAAAGGATGTTCCTGCTGAAAAGGGTGTATTAGTTTATAAGCCTGATATGACTGTTGCTGATATTGCAGCTGGTATGGGTAAGACTAATGCTCAGGTTGTTATGAAGTTAATGCAATTAGGTATCATGGCTACTCAAAATCAAACTGTTGATAGAGAAACAATTGAATTAATTGCTTTAGATTTTGGCTTTGAGCTTAAGAATGAAGTTATCACTGATGCTACTAGATTTGATGAAATGGAAATTGTTGATGATGAAAATGATTTAGTTTCACGTCCACCAGTTGTAACTATTATGGGTCATGTTGACCATGGTAAAACAACATT
>DJXM01000094.1 GCA_002449755.1 Caryophanales bacterium UBA7004 | reverse complement strand
ATCATGCATCCTTTATTAAAAATTATCCTCATTAAATCTTCATCGTCTAATAAATCTTGACTTTGATGGTCAATGCTTCCAAATGGGTAACCATATTCATCAACATTTAATTCAAACTTAATTTCTTTAACTTCTTGACATTTTTCTTTAATTTTTTCCAATAAATCTTCTAGTTCTTCATAAACAAGACCTGCAGCAATCATTTGCTCAGCTTCTTTATGAGTAGTATCATGCTCGTCTCCCCAATTTAATTGACGACATAAAGTAGTTGCAACATAATCTAGCTTATCATTAGAAGTAACTAATAAATCATCAGTACCAAAACCTGTTAAAGATTCAGGACCTGACCAACCGTAGTCTCTGAAATGAATAGTTAAAATACCATTATCAGTTTCTAATTTATATTCAATTCTATTTGGATTAGCTTGAGAATAAACTAAAGCATGTGAAGAGCTTGAATTAGTTTCAAATATACTATTTCTAATTTTTAGCATATTATTCTCCTTCTTTATCTGTTAATTTTTCCTCTAAAGCTTCAATTTCTTTTTGTTGTAAATCTGCAATCTTTTCATTGCTGTGTTGAATATCTGAATAAGCATTTTCACAACCGCATACAAAGGCAGAAAATGCGCCTAAACTTACATAAGACATAATATTATCACTAATTACTCCAGTTTTATTTAAAATAATAGCTACAATTATGCCAACTAAAATAATAACACATAAGATTAATAATATAACCTTATACATTTTAATATCTTCTTTTGCTTCTTTGATTTGGTCTTTATATTCTTGATTCATGTTATTTTTCCTTTATCTTTTTATTTCAAATTCTCTACCACATTCTAAGCATTTAAACTTAGTTGTTGTTACATTTGGATTTGGCGTATCAACTAGTTTACCATCTTTAAATATTCTTGGCACATTAACTAGTGTTTGACAAGTTGATAGTTCCTCAAAATAACTAGCTCCACATGTAGGACATTTTATATCTTCATCTGCAAGTGAATATTTATGAAAATTATCAGGATGCTTAGGCAGACTATCTAAAATATAATCACCACTATGCTCATTTTGGTAGACAAATGGAGTTCCAATTGGAGTTCTTGAAAGCTTATTATCAGTATCTTTTAAGCTATTATTTAAATCACTATTTGTTTGAATAGACCCATGAGTTAAGTCTTCAGATTCTTCTATATCTTTATGGCATGAAATACCAGCTTCATTAACTGCTTGCCATACAACAGTAAAAGTACTAGCAATAGTGCCTGAATTATTTGTATCTCCTTCTACATAGAATCCTTTTGCCTCATAATAAGCCTTTAATTTTTTGAAAGTTGCCTCAACAAAGTTTTTACATGTAGCATCATCAATGATTGATTTATCTAAATACTTATTACCTATAATTGCAACTTTAGATGTATACTCAGTTCTACCTCTTTCAGCTTCATGTCTTACATTTAATGTAATATCTTCAACAATCTCGTTAGCACAAACATTGACAGCTTTTGCAAATTTATCAGCTTTTTCATTAATTGCATTTTCTGTAATTGCTAATAGCTCTGCTGCTGTAATATTTTCATCAGCTTTTGAATCATAATAATCAGGAGTTTCAAAATCCCATTGTTTTTGATAACCATCTAGCGGATATATTGTAGATGAAAACTCTTTTCCCATAATATCATGATAATGTACTGTTAAAAAATCATTCTCAAATGTACAAGTATATCCTAATTTAGGATGGGTATCAAGAATAACTATTTTATCTAAGTTTTCTTTTATCTTTTTTCTTAGCTCTATTTTATTCATTTTTATCTCCAAATTCATCAAATAACTTTTTAAACCATCTACATAACATCTGATAACATAGAGGTGCTCTTTCAGGCATTTGTGCTTTGCCTGCTCCTAATAGCAATTCTCCATCTTTCATAGGAACGTAGACATTATATCCGCATTCCAAATAACTGTGTAAAGTTGCACATCTATCTTGTAAATAACTTGAATATTCAAGATAATAGCTATCAGAAATAAAACTATTTGGACTTAATTTTCTATCCATTTTAGTTACAATACTAAAAGCATTTTTTAATCCTCTAATAACTGCTTGAGTTGTACTTGGCACATATCCTGATTCTTTGTCTTCAAGATTATCTCCAAATACATACAAGCACTTAGGATTGGCTTCTACTTCTTCTCTTGTCCAAAAACCTTCATAAGGCATGATTTTTCCAGCCATAATGTCTCCTATCCAAAATAATAGCTTAATGAAGCTTCTTGCTTATCTGAATTATATTCATATTCTTCTAATTCATCAATAGAATAGAATGTTTCTTCAAAATATAGCAATTCATTAATTCCATGATATACATCTTTTCTTGCTTCATCATCAATATCTAGGTCTGCAAATTTAGTTCTATTTACAGAATTATAAACTCTTCTAATATAAAGTTTAATATCTTTTAAAGTGCAAAACTCAGGTAAACCATTTGACTCATGTAAGGTATTATAAAATAATTTACCTCTTGCAAAATCTAACCAAGTTTCTTCATTACAAACAACTAGTGAATGTGATGAACTTGAGTTAGTCTCAAATACTCCTTTACGAATATTAATCACTAATTACCACCTCTCATCGTCATGGTTTTCAATTTCAACTTTATCATACATTGATAAATCTAAGTCTTTTAAATCATTCATTGTAATTCTATTTTTATCAGAATAAGTATAAGCACAATATACAGATTTAATATCAGCTTTTAAACTTTTAGCGTAATCAATTAAGTCTTTAATTAACTTATGAATTTCTTCATCGTCATCATGATTATCTTTATCATTTTCATCTGATTCAACAAATTCAAATCTAAACACAATATTTTTAATTACAGGATTAATTGCTTCATCAATCCAGCTCTTAAGCTCTGCCTCATCTTTATTATATAAAGCAGTATCATAGAAAGTAATATCTGAATCATTCCAGAAATCAGCGCCAGATGAAATGTCATCTAAATTTTCTGCATCAATAATTCCAGCTTCAAATAAAGATTTAAATAATCGGCTCTCATCTCCATCTACAATAATTGTATATTTTGGATTCAAAATAAGCTCTTCCATAGAAATTTGATGAGTATGCACATAATGCATTGGGTCTTCACCAGAATCATTAGAAGATACCCAACCATAATTAGTATTTTTTCTATACTTTTTAGGCTTTACATATTCTTTATCTTCTTTACTTAAAATGATTTTCTTTCTATCTGTAATTCCGGTTTGCTTCATAATAAAGTCTTGAATTCTTTTAATTTCAGCTTTGCTTGGTTTTTTATAATTTCCTAGAGTATAGGCAACATAATATCTTAATTTGTCAACTGGTTCTCTTAAAACTTGGAATGGGCCTCTTTCAAAGTACATATCTCCAGAATCATACCAATGCCATAAATCAAAGTCTCTATCTTTTTCCTTTTCCCAGTCACTATATCCTAATGCTAATTCTTCTTTTGTATATGGCTTAACAATTTTAGATACTACTAAACTGTGCATTGATGATGAATTTGTTTCAAAACAATTTCGTCTGATATTAATCATTATTTTCACTTCTTTCTAACTCAGTAATTTCAATATTATCATCTACTACAATAATAAATTTTATTCCAAGCTCTTCTAACTTATTTTTAATATTATAAGCGAAGTTACATAATGCATCTTTTTGATAATCTTCTGAATTCTTAATTTTAAAAATATATACTTTATTAGTATCTAATTCAGAAACAGTAACATTATTTAGATTTGTTTCTAATACTTGTGCTAAAGTCTTTTCTGTGTAGTTCATGCTTTCATCTCCTATATCAGTATATTATACAATATCTAAAATTATAAAATAGAATAAAAGCAAAAAAAAGAACCTCCGAAGAGGTTCATATTTCCGTTAGGAATTATTAGTTTTGTTTACCTTCTAAAGCTAACTTTTCAGGGTCGTTAATAATTCTACCATATACTAATAAGTTAGTATTTAATAGAGCCTTAGCATACCAAGTAGAGAAGCCTTGAGCTAAACCACCATCTGGTGTACCTAATAATTGAGTAGGAACGATTGCCATGTAAGGTGCATATACACCAGCAGAAGACATCATATCACTACCATTTAATCCTAAGAAGAAGTCACCAGACTCAAGAATTGGAGATACATAAACGTTAAGACCGTCTAATTCACCAACCTTGTAAGGACCATTCATCTTAGCGTTCTTTACAGCTGTGAAGCCATTAACGAACTTTAATACTGGTAATACATCAGCAGCAATTACCATGTAGTTTGGATGGAATTTCTTAGTTCTGTTATAAATAACCATCTTAGCTTCCTCGATTACTTCTAGGAATGCATTGTAGTTTTCGAACTTAGAAACACCGATTCTATCAGCCTTGTTGAATTCAAGAACTTCCTTAGGGTCAGTGTATTCCTTAGCAGCTTGATATAACATATCTACGATTTCAGTATCGATTTCATATGCTAATTCACCACATGCTTGTTCAGCAATTTGCTTATCAAGATTGAAACCATAATCAGTCTTAGCTTGGAAAGCAGAGATTTGGTCATATCTAACAGCAATACGTCTAGGTTCAGCTACTAGAGGGATTCTCTTCATAACTGGTCCAATAGTTGGGATGTCCTTAGCAGGTACATGTTCCATTTGGAACTCTTCAGAGAAGTATGCTACTTTATCTTTAGCTTGTGCTTCATAACCGATGA
>DJXM01000091.1 GCA_002449755.1 Caryophanales bacterium UBA7004 | reverse complement strand
ATCTCATTTTTTTCACCTCCATTTCTACACTAATTATACCATAAAGCAAGCATAAAATCCATTAGGTAAGCCGTTTTTTTAATTTTATCAAATTTATGATAAATAGGGTAAAAATGATGGTTTTTTAGCAAATTTTGAGAAAAAAACAGAGATTTACATAAATGTTTTGATAGAATTTCCTAATAAATAAAATAAGAGGATATGCAACAAGTTTCTTTTTGTTTCATTAATTATGCTAGGATTATTCATAGTTGAGATAACTTTCATTAATTTCGATAATGCTGACATATTTTTCACATAATTGGGGTCTATAATTTAAGTGAAAAATAAAGGAGGATTAAGGAAATGAAGAAGAAATTAATTGCTGCGATTGGTGCTTTATCAATGCTAATAGGATTAGCTGGATGTAATATAGAATCTAATACAGTTAATAATAGTGATGATGATTCATCATCAATTAAAACTACGGAGGCTAAAAATACAAATACTTCATCTTTAAATAAAAATGTAACTAATTATGAACCAAGCTATGTTCATTATGATGTGGATTTTAATATAACTAATAATACAGAAAAACGTGAAATAGAGGATACTGTAGAGGATATTTATGGCTCTGTTGTTTCTATTGTTTCATCTAATACATCATCAGCTGCGGCTGGTTCAGGTGTTTTATTTGCGTATTCTAATGATTATAACATGAGCTTTATTGTGACATGCTTCCATGTTATTGAGGATTACACTGATTTTTATATTACATATAACAACAATACAACGGATGAATCTGATGATGTTGAATATGAAGCTAAGCTAGTTGGTGGATATGAGGATTCAGATTTAGCTATATTATCTATTGATACAACTGGATTAGTATATGCAAATATGTTTGAAAACTCTGATGAATTAAAGCTAGGCTCTGGTGTTATTTGTATTGGAAATCCACTTGGTACATTACCAGGTTCTGTATCTAGTGGCGTTGTATCTTATGTGAATAGAAGTATATCAGTTGATACATATTCATCAATGTCTTTAATTCAAACTGATGTTGCTATAAATAGTGGTAATTCTGGTGGAGGATTATTTAATACTAATGGTGCATTAATCGGAGTTGTTAATGCTAAATATTCATCTAGTGGTATTGAAGGTTTAGGATTTGCAATTCCATCTAAGGAGGTTATTAGAGTAGTAACTGAATTATTAAAGACTGCTAAATACGATACTGCAAATAAGATTTGGT
This sequence comes from Caryophanales bacterium UBA7004, assembly GCA_002449755.1. Taxonomy (GTDB): domain Bacteria; phylum Bacillota_I; class Bacilli_A; order Acholeplasmatales; family Anaeroplasmataceae; genus Anaeroplasma. The sequence goes on along the minus strand of DJXM01000091.1, from coordinate 5,192 downwards.
CTTGTGGATATGTAGAGGGTGATTATGAATTTGGATTTACTATTTCATATTATGGTGGTCAATTTAATCAATCTGGAGCATTATATATTTCTAGTGTAAAAACTAATGATACATTTACAGGTACCGAATTAACTAAGAATTATATTATTAGTGGTATTTCTATAGACTATTTAGATGAAGCTAAATTTGATTCATCATTTGGTATATCTACATACCCATCATCTAGTGATGCAACTAAGGCAATGAAATATTTATATGATGCTGATTTATCTATCGGTGATAAAATAACAATTACATATAAGGATGGTAGTAAGGTATCATTTGATGTAGTTCAATTTATATATTCAATTTAAAGGCGAGCAATCGCCTTTTTATTTTGTTGAAAAAATATATATTTTTTAATATAATTAAAAAGAATGAAATGAGGTAGTTATTATGGCAAATTATAATGATTTAGCTGAATTAATATTTCCAGATATTAAAGAGACAGTAGAGGATTTAGAAAAAAGATATCCAAAGAGAAATTTACCTGAGGGAGCTATGGTTACAAGATTCGCACCATCACCTACAGGATTTTTACATACAGGAAGCTTATTTACTTCCTTAGTATCATCTAGATTTGCTAAGCAATCTGGTGGTGTTTTCTATATTAGATTAGAGGATACAGATACAAAAAGAGAAATTGAAGGCTCAGGTGCGTCATTAGTTACTCAATTAAAAAAATTTGGTGTTATTTTAGATGAGGGCTATGTATCTGATAGTGAAGAAATTGGCTCATATGGTCCTTATAAGCAATCAAATAGAGCAGATATTTATAAGGTATGTATTAAGCATTTAATTAAGATTGGAAGAGCTTATCCATGCTTCGCAACACAAGAGGAGCTTGCAGAATTAAGACGTGTTCAGGAGGCCAACAAGGAAATTCCTGGATATTATGGTAAATATGCAAAATATAGAAATTTACCTATTGATGAGGCAATAGCTAAAATTAAAAATGGTGATTCATATATTATTAGATTTAAATCTATGGGTGATCATAATAATAAAATTGCTGTTCATGATGAAATAAAGGGAGATCTTGAATTAACTGAAAATGATCAGGATATAGTTATTTTAAAGGGTGATGGCTTACCTACATATCACTTTGCTCATCTAGTTGATGATCATTTCATGAGAACAACTCATGTAACAAGAGGAGAGGAATGGCTATCAAGCTTACCTATTCATCTAGAGCTATTTGATACTATGGGCTTTGAAAGACCTAAATATGCTCACCTTCCTGTTATTATGAAGGTTGAAAATGGTAATAGAAGAAAGCTTTCAAAGAGAAAGGACCCTGAGGCTGCAACAGCATTCTTCCTAGAACAGGGCTATCCTAAATATGGATTCATTGAATACTTATTAACACTTGCTAATTCAAATTATGAGGCTTGGAGAGAACAAAACCTAGATAAGGATTATTTTGATTTTAAATTATCATTTGATAAGATGGGTGTTGATGGTGCTTTATTTGATATTGAAAAGGTTGAATCAATTTCAAAGGAAAGAATGGCCTATAGAAAAGCAGCTGATTTATGTGAAGAAGTTTTAGCTTGGGCTAATGAATATAATAAGGATTTTGAAAAATTAATTTTAAATGATAAGAAATTCTTTACAGAAATTTTAAATATCGAAAGAGAAAAGGATAAGCCTAGAAAGGATTATGCTAAATATTCTGATATTTATCCTATTATTTCATTCTTCTTTGATAGTGTATATAATGATTTAGATATGTCTAATTTAGATTATACAGTTATGGTAAATAAGAATGAGGTAAAGGAAGTACCTCATGATATTATTAAAGCATTCTTAAATGATTATATGGCATCTTATAATGTAGATGTAACTGAAGAGGAATGGTTTGAAAATTTAAAGGCTTTAGCTTTAAAATATAATTTCACTTCAGATAGAAAGGCTTATAAGGCAAACCCTAATGATTTTAATGGTCAAGCAGGAGATTGTGCTGGCTTTATTAGATTAGCTTTAGCTGCTAGAAAGAATACTCCAAATATCTATTTTGTTCAAAGAATTTTAGGTAAGAATAAGGTATTTGAAAGAATTAATAGATTAATTAATAATTTATAGGAATATAGCTCCATTTTGAAATGGAGTTTTTTTCTTTTATATAAAATAAAAAAGCTCAACTAAGTGAGCTTGGATTATTTATTGGTAGTCCCTACGGGTTTCGAACCCGTAATCTTCTCCTTGAGAGGGAGACGTGTTAGCCGTTCCACCAAGGGACCATATAGACGGGTTTAATTTTACTTTATTTTAATTAGTTTGTCAATAACGAATTTGTGTCATTTAGCTATTGACACTAATTTTTATTTGATTATAATATTAATTGAACAGTTGAACATTTGTTCAAATGTAGAAAGGATAAATGAATGGAAAATAATAAAATAGAAGAAGTTAAAGAAAAAATGCCAGTAACTGAAAACATTTATGATTTAGCAGAGCTATTTAAGGTTTTTGGTGATTCAACTAGAATGGGTATTTTGTGTGCTTTAGAGGTTAATGATTTATGCGTTAGTGAATTATCTAATGTCTTAGGTATTTCAATATCTGCTGTATCTCATCAGCTAAGAGTATTAAGAACTAATAAATTAGTTAAAGCAACTAAAAATGGTAAGGATGTTATTTATTCTTTAGATGATGATCATGTATTACAAATTATAGAATGTGGCTTATCACATATTAATGAGTAGGAGGATTTATATATGAAAAAGGTATTTAAAATTGAGGTTGATTGTGCAAATTGTGCAGCTAAGGTTGAAAAGGCTATTTTAAAGCTAGATGGTGTAAAGGAATGTAATATTAATTTCATGACACAAAAAATGTTATTTGAGGCAGATGATGAAAAATTTGATGAAATATTAAAGCTTGCTATAAAAACAGGTAAAAAGGTTGAACCAGATTTTGAAATTATAAAATAATTTTAGAGGTTTTGTATGACACGTAAGCAAAGGAAATTATTAATTAGAATAATAATTGCTCTAGTATTATTTATTATAGTATTTACAATCGATAAAATTATTGATTTAAATTCATTAATTAATAACCAATATTCATGGTTTTTGCCTTTTTTCTTGTATTTTACTATTTATTTGATAATTGGATATGATGTCCTAAAAAAAGCTTTTTTAGGGATAATTCATGGCCAATTATTAGATGAAAATTTCTTAATGAGTATCGCAACAATCGGAGCTTTCGCATTAGGTATTTATTCTGGTATAAAAGGAATTGAGCTTGAGGGCTTTGATGAGGGATGTGCAGTATTATTATTTTATCAGGTAGGTGAATGGTTTGAATCTTATGCAGTATCAAAATCTAGAAAATCCATTTCAAGCCTAATGGATATTAGACCTGATTATGCAAATAAGGTTATTGATAATGATATAGTAGTTCTTTCACCAGATGATATTAATATAGGAGATATTATATTAGTAAAGCCAGGAGAGAAGATTCCTCTTGATGGTAAGGTTGTTAAAGGAAATACTACATTAGATACTAAAGCATTGACTGGAGAATCAATGCCTAAGGAAGTTATGGTAGGAGATAATGTTTTATCTGGTTCTATAAATTTAACTACTGAAATAGAAATAGAAGTAGAAAAATTATTTTATGATTCAACTGTTTCTAAGATATTAGAATTAGTTGAAAATGCATCTAATAATAAAAGTAAAGCAGAAAATTTTATTACTAAATTCGCAAGAATTTATACGCCTATAGTTGTTATTTCTGCTATACTTTTATTCCTAATACCATCATTAATTACTAATGAATGGTCAACATGGATATATAGAAGCTTATGCTTTTTAGTTGTATCATGTCCTTGTGCATTAGTAATATCTATTCCTCTTTCATTTTTTGCAGGAATAGGTGCCTCATCAAGATATGGAATATTAGTTAAGGGCTCTAATTATATAGAGCTATTAAATAAAGCCAATATATTTGTTTTTGATAAAACAGGAACATTAACTAAAGGTAATTTTAAGGTAACTGAAATATATCCAAATGAAAAAAGAGATGAAATATTAAAGCTTGCCGCTATTGCAGAAAAGAATTCAACTCATCCAATTGGTGTCTCTATTATAAAGGAATATAATAAGGAAATTAATGAGAATTATATATTAACTAATGTAGATGGCTTTGGTATTATAGCAAAGGGCGAAAATGATATTTATTGTGGCAATCATAAGCTAATGGAGGCTAATAATATTAATTATGAAAAAGTTGATAAGCTTGGTACTATAGTTTATGTTGCTAAAAATAAGGAATATTTAGGATATATATTAATAGAGGATGAAATAAAGAGTGAGGCTATTAGTGTAATTAATAATTTGAATAAAATGAATTCTAAAACAATTATGCTTACAGGAGATAATGAAAATATTGCAAAATCTGTAAGTGAAAAAATAGGATTATCTTCATTTAGAGCAAATTTACTTCCAACTAATAAGGTAGACGAAATAGAAAAGCTAATCAATGAAAAAAATAAAAATGATGTATTATGCTTCATTGGTGATGGAATTAATGATGCTCCATCATTAGTTAGATCAGATATTGGAATTGCGATGGGTGGAGTTGGATCTGATGCCGCAATTGAGGCTTCTGATATCGTATTAATGGAAGATGATTTAAATGGATTATTAATTGGTAAAAAGATAGCTAAAAAGACTTTAAGAATTGTATATGAAAATATATTTATAGCATTATTTATTAAAATAGCAATCCTTATCCTATCAGCATTAGGCTATGCTAATATGTGGCTTGCTGTATTTGGTGATGTAGGTGTTGCAATTATAGCAATATTAAATGCTATAAGAGTCAATTCAAAATATAAGAAATAGGAAAGAGATTTCTCTTTCTTATTTTATTATTTGTGATACAATATTAATGCTTAAAAAAAGGAGATTATTATGGTTAAGGATCCAAATATTATATTAAGTATAATTAATTTAAAATTAAGAGATTATTATAATAGTCTAGATGAGCTTATTGATGATTTAGATGATGGATACGAAATGGTTGAAATTTTAAATAATAATGATTATCAATATGTTAAAGAAATAAATCAATTTAGAAAGAAGTAATATTATGAAATATGATTATGAATTACATCATATAAAAGGAAATACATATTATATAGA
>DJXM01000059.1 GCA_002449755.1 Caryophanales bacterium UBA7004 | reverse complement strand
TATCTTTGAGTTATCATATAAAAATTAAAATAATAAATATTATTTACTTTAGTATACAATTCTAAAGTAACATAAGACATCATATCAAAGAAGTTTTCAAAATCAAATTTATTATAATTCTCTGCAAAGTTAATATTAGTTGATTGACTCATAAATTGATTATAAGACATATTTTTAGTAACTAATTCCAAGCAGAACTTATAAAGATTGTTAACTATTTTTTGGTCAGCTAATTTTAATTGACCTGGAGTTCTACAAATCTTATAAACTAAGCTCTCTGCAGGAACTCTTGACATCCAATCTAACTTTGATAATTCTTCAACAGTATAAGGTTCAAAATTAAATCTTACGCATCTACTTAATACTGTACTTAAAATTCCAACTTCAGAGTTTGCTAGAACTACAATTCTAACATTTTCTCTATACTCTTCTAAGAATTTTAGGAATTTATTTTGTTGCTTCTCTAATAAATCGGTGAAATCTAGCACATAAAGCCTCATATTTGGCCATAATTGATATTCTAGTAGTTCATCTGGTTCAATATTAGGGTCTACATTTAAAAGCTCAATTTCAAGCCTTTCTGCGAGATTTGCAGCAAGTGTGTGCTTGCCACAACCTCTAGGACCAAGAAGCATGATTGCTTGAGGTAATGTTTCAGTAGTATATACATTTAACTCAGAGATTAATTTGTGTTGACCAATCATAGGAGTCATATTATCACCTACATTCCTCTACAAGTTTTCATTAAATAGGCTTCAATTGTTGTCTTATATGTTGGGTCATTCTTAATTGCTAACTTAATTTCTAAAACTCTATCAGCTAGTCTATTATACCAAGGTAATGGATTCTCAATTCCTACAGTATAGTTGATATTAATTTCTTTATCAGTAGTTTCTGTTAAATAACTAGGAATATTAGTTAAATTAATATTTTTAAATAATATATATTTATTAGCATCTAAAACAAAATCAAAATAACTATTAATAAAATTCTTTAAATCTTTACCAGAATTATAAATATTTTCAATTATTTCTAATGCCTTAGCTTCATTTCTATCTACTAAAGTATTAGTTAATCTTAACATAGTTTCATAAGAGCTATCACCTAGGACAGTCTTAATATTTTCTACAGATAAATCAGTTGAATAACCTGCACATTGTTCAAGATAAGTAATTGCATCTCTCATTCCGCCATGAGCTAGCTTACTAATTAAATCACATCCTTGCTCATAGTTAGTAAAGCCTTCATTAGCACAGATTTTTAACAGTCTATTTCTGATACCTTCATTTGAAATAGGAGTGATTCTATACTCTTGTACTCTATTTCTAACAGTAAGAGGAACCTTTTCAGGCTCTGTTGTACAGAAAATATAAATTGTTGTTTCAGCTGGTTCTTCTATACCCTTTAAAAAGGCATTCCATGCAGCTGTTGTAAGCATATGGCACTCATCAATAATATAAATCTTGTACTTAGCCAATACATATGTTTGATTAGCAGTGCTTACGATTGCTTCAACATTATCAACACCGTTGTTAGAAGCGCCATCTATTTCAATAGGACTTCCTTCATTTTCATTAATAGCATTAGCAAAAATTCTTGCAATAGTTGTCTTACCACATCCAGACTTGCCTGCAAATAAATAAGCGTGCTTAAAAGTCTTATGTTCAACAGCAGCCTTTAAAATGTCTATGGTAACACTTTGTTCAGTTACATCTTCAAATGTTTTAGGTCTATATTTTATACTTAAACTTTTCACTAAATTCACCTCTTATCTAAAATGCAAATATCTGAATTACTTCATTAGTTGGTAGCCAACCAGTCCATGTTTCAGATAAATCTACCCTATTATCATAATCATATGCAAGAGTATCTACTAGAATCATATTTCCTAAAATACTTGTAACAAAAGCTTTTGCATATGAATGCTTTGGATATGTTCCACTGTTCCAATTTACTGCATATGGAGACTGCGGATTATTAATAAGATACTCTGGAATCTTAATTAGATAGCACTTATTTTGTTCATAAACTGGCTTTTTATACTTTGGAATATAACATTCACCAGTATCTGTATTTAAATTACTGAGATTAGCAAACCTGCATGCTTTTAATTGCTTTTCAACAATTTCTCTCATTAAATCACCTTCTTGTACAACAATATCTCTTTATAATATACAATAAGAAAAAGCTTAGAATAGCAAATATTCTAAACTTTTATTCTCTGTTACTTCCAAAAACACGGTGAGTTCCTTGCAAAGCAGAACCTACCTTTTCACATGGAATTGTTATAACTTTGCCTTCAGCAGTTTCAGTAATTGTAATATCTGTATCTATTACAAATTCATTAAATCTATCTGAAAAACAAATTTTAATCTTCTCTGAATTAGGATAATTTTGAAAATTTAATTCTTCCACAAAATTAGCTAACTCGCTTAAATTTGTAATCCTCATAAGTATTTCACCTACTTTAATTTTCTAACATTATGTCTTACAAAAGCGCTATCTGCAAGAGCAAGCAATGCTTCTCTATTATTCTCAGCTCTCTTTGCACAAACTTCTGTTAAAATGTCCTCTAGTGCGTCTGCAATTTGACCGCCCTTATAACCTAATGTAATCATATCATTTCCATCAACTGCTAATTGCTTTAGTGAATAACAACCATTTTCAAACACATCCTTAATAGTATCTTGTGCTTCAAAATAGTACTTATTTCTTCCACTGATAAATAAGAAGTTATCTTGAGCTAATAATACATTAGTAATCAAGCCCCAAGCTTCATTTGGAGTATAATTTTCCTTATCTACTAACTTATGTGCAAGCATTGCAACTAGATAATAATCATTTAAATAATTACACCTTGCTTCAGTTCTTAAAAGTCTAATTACTTTAGCATCTTTATTTGAAAACTTTAAACGTGTTAAAATAGCTTCAACTTTATCTTCATCTAAATATGCACAAAGTCCTAAAAAGTTTCTAAGATA